>JBJHCH010000005.1:0-64090 GCA_050485905.1 Paracoccaceae bacterium
ATACCCACTACATCCGCACCATTCACGGGATCGGCTACGTCTTCGCTGGTTAGCAAGCGCGGCAGCCCACGGCGCCGGAGGCGCAAATGGCTGAAAAGATACCATCAGAAAGTCGCGGTGATCCGTCCGGCAACAGGGATACCAAACCTGCGGCACCAGCGGCTGCGTTCCGGATCGAAGGTGAAGTACACACGTTCATCGACGGCCTGCCTGACCCGATCTGGGTGTTTGACCGGCAAACACTGCGCATCGTCCTTGCCAATCCCGCCGCGGGGCAGATGCTGGGCTACAACACAGACGAACTCTCGCAACTGACCATCGCGGACCTGCGTTTCCCTGAAGACGTACCTGCGCTGCGCGATGCCGTTGCCAACCTAGGCGAGGACGAGGTGAGCGGCGGTGTCTGGCGGCTGCGCAGCAAGTCGGGTGCCATTGTCCACGCGGATTTTCACTGGAAGCCAATCGTGCACGGTGGCCGCGCCTCGGTGTTGGCCTCGATCCGTGATGTCACGCGTCTTGTCGCGCTGGAACGTGAACGCGCGGCGCTGCTGGCCGAAACCGAAGTGCAGCGCAATGCGGCGGAAGCCGCCGCGCAGCAGTTCCGCGAGATCGTTGAATCTGCGCCGGGCAAGTTTCTGGTCATCACACCAGAGGACTATCGCATCGTCGCGGCCAGCGATGCCTATCTGGACGCGACCATGACTCAGCGTGCCGACATCCTTGGTCGAACCATCTTCGACGTCTTTCCGGACGACCCAGACGACCCGGACCCAGAGGGCGAGGCAGCGTTGCGCGCATCAATCACGCGCGTCGGATCGAAGGGCGTGAGCGATGCCATGGGCATCCTGCGCTTTCCGATCCCGCGCCCGGCCCATCTGGGCGACGGCCATGAGGAGCGATACTGGAGCATCGTCAACGCCCCGATCCGTGACGCAAGTGACAGGATCGCCCTTGTCGTCCATCGGGTAGAGGACATGACAGAGTTCGTGCAGGCGGGCCGACTGGACGAACTGGCCGATGATGCCGTGCGAGATTTCGCAGTGGAATTGCTGCAGCGCACCGAGGATTTGCAAAAGGTGAACGCTCTGCTGCTCGAAAAGGAGGCCAATCTTCGCACCGCTCAGCGCCTCCTAGATATTGGCATATGGAAGCTCGACATCGAAACCGGCGCGATGTGGTGGTCCGAGAACCTGGCCGAGCTTTGCGGCCTGACGTCCGACCAGGCCCCCCGCGGTGTCGATGACTTCGTGGCCCTGCTGCACCCGGAAGATAGCGCAGATGCGCAGTCGGAACTTCAGACCTTCCTGGCCAACGGCGCAACCCATGTCGAGTTCCAACACCGCCTGCTGTTACCTGACGGGCGCGTGCTGCACATGCGCGGCGTGGGAGAGCGAGCCGAGACACGCGACGGCCAGATGATCGTCGGCGTGGTCCAGAATGTGAGCGATCAGATCGAGACCTCGCGTGAGCTTTCGCGGATGAACGACCTGTTGCAGATTGCGGGGTCCATCGCGCGCTTTGGCGGCTGGTATGTAGCGGTCGGCAGTGACGTGGTGGAATGGTCAGAGCAGTCAGCCGAAATCCATGACCTGAGTCCAGATGTCATCCCCACCGTGGCGGAGGCGATCAACTACTATATCCCCGAGCATCGGGATCGCATTCGCCACCTTTTCCAAGCGTGTATAGGGGAGGGCGTGCCGTTCGACGAGATGCTCCAGATCGATACTGCCGCGGGGCGACGGATCTGGATTCGCACGGTCGGAAGGCCCGTCCACGACGGCAGCGGGGCGATCGTCGCGGCCCAGGGTGCGCTTCAGGACATCTCGGATATTGTAAGGATGCGCGACCACTCCGAAGAACTGGCCCATAGTCTCGTGCGCACACTGGAGAGCATGTCCGACGCGATGGTAACTCTGTCGCCTGACTTCCGGTATACCTTCGTCAACAGTCAGGCAGAACGCCTGCTGAAGCATAAGCGCGACGCGCTCATCGACCGCGTGATCTGGGATGTCTTTCCCGATGCAATCGGCTCGGTCGTCCAGAAAGAATTCGAACGGGCGATGGCGACCGGCGAAGCCGTCCGCTTCGAGTATTACTATGCCGAGCCGCTTGATACCTGGTTCGAGGTCAATGCCGATCCCAGTGCCGAGGGCTTGGCAGTGTACTTCCGCGACATCGGCGAGAAGCATCGGGCCGAGGCGGCGTTGCGCCGTTCGGAAGAGCGTTTTCGCATGGTAACGCGCGCCACCGACGACATGATCTGGGATTGGGATGTCGCCACCGGGGCGATCTGGGCCAACGAGCGGATGCAGCAGGTTCTGGGCCACGGATATGACAACGCTCCGTCCGATATCGACCTCTGGAAGGCCCGCGTGCACCCTGAAGATCTTGGGCAGATCCGCCACGATTTCGAACAGGCCGTGGCGAACGGGGCCGATATCTGGCAGGCCGAGTATCGCTACCTGCGCGCCGATGGCCGTTTTGCGACGCTGTTAGATCGCGGCGTCTTCCTGCGCGATGGCGACGGCCGGCTTGTTCGGATGATCAGCAGTGTGGTCGACGCGACCGAGGCACGCGCCGCAGAGGCACAGCTACGTCGCGCGCTGAGGCTGGAGGCCGTCGGGCAGCTGACGGGCGGGCTGGCACACGACTTCAACAATCTGCTTACGATCATTCTGGGCAACGCAGAGCTTCTGGCGGAGCGGCTGGACCAGCCGCGCCTGCAACGGATGGCACAGCAGACGGCGCAGGCCGCTGAACGCGGCGCTGAAATCACCAGCCGCCTGCTCTCCTTTGCCCGCCAGCAACCACTTGCCCCGCTCTCAGTGGACGTGACCACGCTGATGCAGTCTATCGACGGGCTGCTCCGCCGCACCGTCTCCGAGGAGATCGAACTGCTTATTCTTGCCGATCCCTTGCCGGGTGCCGCGCTTTGGCACGCGCAGGTCGACCCCGGCCAACTTGAACTTGCGGTGCTGAACCTCGTGATCAACGCGCGTGATGCCATGCCGGGCGGTGGCAAACTGACGATCGGAAGCGAAAACGTCACGCTGAAGGCCGCCGACGTTGCGGCGCACGATGATGTCGCGCAAGGCGACTATGTTGCGATCACGGTCACCGACACCGGCACCGGCATGGCGCCAGAGGTGGTAGAACGCGTCGTCGAACCCTTCTTCACCACCAAGCCCGAGGGAAAGGGCAGCGGTCTCGGCCTCAGCATGGTCTATGGCTTCGTCAAGCAGTCGGGCGGGCATATCACGATAGAGACGGAGCAAGGCCGCGGCACGTCGGTGCGGCTTCTTTTTCGACGCGCCGATCCAGTTTCTGGTGCGGACCCAATTGATCAACCGTCAGCTCTCGCCGATGGCAGCGAACATATACTGATCGTGGAGGATGATCCCCATGTGCGTGATCATCTGGTCGATCAGTTGAACAGTCTCGGGTACCGCGTCTCCAGCGCGCCGGATGGTGCGAGGGCGCTCCAATTGCTCGATGCGATGACCGATCTCGATCTGTTACTTACCGATGTTGTGATGCCCGGGGGCATCAACGGTCGGGAACTGGCGGACCGGGCGCGGCAGAAGCAGCCCGAACTGAAGATCCTGTTCACCTCGGGCTATAGCGAGAATACGCTGATGAGCAGGGGACGGCTTGACGACGGGGTGGAACTGCTGAGCAAGCCGTTCCGAAGGCAGGACCTTGCCGCAAAGATCCGCAAGGTGCTGGAAAGCGCATGAGCGAAGTCGGTGGCATATGACGACCCACCGCGTGGTGCCATGTGTGTGTGCAAGGCACACCTCATGGTCGACGTGAAGCCGCCGCGGCCGAGCATCGACCTCAGTGACCCATATGTTCGGTAGTAAACGCGATGCCGCATAGAAGGCCGTATGGATCTGTTCGGCAACGTTCATGCGGTACCGGAAGTGGGGAACTGATGGGCAATCGCGGCATCCTGCACGACCACGACAGGCGCATGCTGCAGACACATGCGCATCAGAACTGGGTTACCTGCACCTTGGGCTTCAAAGGCCGCAAGCGCGGTATCATGACGCCCGGAACCTATCCCGAGTTGTTCTTCCTCGACGAAGCGACGGCCTTTGCATCCGGCCATCGTCCCTGCGCCGAGTGCCGCAGAGACCGCTACAACTCATTCTCTGGCTTCTTGCAACAAACGGACCAACGGCACCCGCTGGACCGAACGCTGGCGAACAGCATCAATCGCGCGCTTCATCTGCAGCGCATCGCCAGAGCGGACGAAAGGTCACCTATCAGACGGATGCAGATACCCTACCAGACGGCACGATGTTCGTTATCGGGGAAACATCGATGATGGCCTGGCAGACTAGTTTTCTCGAATGGAGCTTCGGCGGGTACACCAGACGACCGGCGCCAGTCTCTGGCCGCGTTACGGTCCAGACGCCGCGGCCGATTTTCGAGGTTTTCGGGTGAGGTTTCGTTCCGTCTGTTCACCAGACGGCAGAGGGATGATGGCCCGCCAATGCTGCGACCTTCGAGATTAAGTCGTGGATAGGTGAGGCCACGCAAAAGCACCAGAGTCACACGACACTGAAGGCTTCTGCGGGCTGAGGGGCTCTGATGATGTGACCGCCCCCCGACGGCATCGACACCGGCACGCAACGGCGAGTCCATCAGATCGCCTCCTAGCGGAACCCGGCGATTTCTTGCCTTGAGAGTGCTGTGGTCTTCCTGTGCAACCCGGCAACCGGCGAACCGGGCGTGGCACTGATGAAGGGCGGCAGCGGCTTGCCCCGCAAAGCGGGCGAAGTCGCGGTAGCCTTCATGGCGCGGGCAATGGCTGGGCATCGGTGGAGGTTTTGCGGCCCAAGAACGGACGGTGGGAGCCGCGAAGCAACGCTCGAACGGTGGAAAATTAGGGGATAGCAAAAGAAGTTCGGAAACTTTCTTTTTGTTAATCGGATAGATAGGAGAGAAGAGTGGTGCCGCTGAAGGGACTCGAACCCCCGACCCCATCATTACGAATGACGTGCTCTACCAGCTGAGCTACAGCGGCCGCGGATCCATGGACCCGTGTAACTGGTCACCGCTCCGAAGCCGCGGCTGCCCGCGATCTCGTATCGGCGTCGTCCTCTTAGGGTTCGGTCGGGCCGAGGTCAACACCGCAATTTGCCGTTCCTCAGCGGGCAGAGCGGTCCTCGGGCGGCTCGACATCGGGCCGCACGGGCGATGGATCGACACCGGCAGTCGCAGGTTCCGGCTCTGCTGGCTTCGGCGCGCCGACCAATAGCGGCAGCATTTCTGTCTGAGTGGCGCTGGGACCAGCGCCCTCGGGTGGTTCCACCCAACTCAGCGTATCGAACCCACCGCAGTTCTCGCAAATCGGAACCCACTGGCTGTGAATGTTATGGCAATTGTCACAGGTCCACTGCGGCCCGCGATTTGCCGTAAGCGCCTTGGACAGCCATCCACGGACGACGGCGTCGTCCTGCCCCTCACCGCGAGCTATGGCGGCCATGATCGTGAGCACCCGAGCCGTGGGATGAGTTTCCAGCAGATCGCCCAGCGCACGGCGGGCGGCGGGGAAATCCTCGGCTGCGATGTAAAGCTCGGCGCGCAGCAGCCGGGTTTCCTCGTGATCCGGTTTCAGGTCGGTCAGCGCACGGAACCGCGCTACACGCTCGCCGGGCGTCTCGTCGGGAACGATTTCGGCGAATGCGGCGGCAAGGTCCGGGTGCGGCCGCGCCTCCCACGCCTTGGCCAGCACGCGGGTGGCATATTTCGGCTTGCCCACGTCGATGTAGCCGCGCGCGGCCATGCAGGCGGCGGGGATCAGGTCGGGCGACAGCTTGTTGGCGGCGATGGCGGATTCGCGCGCCTCGATGCTGTTGCCTTCCTCGAAAACGTCGCGCGCCTCCTGCAGGGCCAGAATCGCGTCGCGGCGGCGATAGACGTCGCGGGGCAGTTGCCCGGCGCGGGCCTTGGCGTTCAGCGTGGCGCGCGCGCCCTTCCAGTCATGCTCGTCGGCCTGCAGCTTCAGCAGCAGGTCCTGGATCTCGGAATGTTGCGGCTTCAGCGCAAAGGCCTTCTTCGCCAGTTTAAGCGCCACGGCTGTGTCGCCCGACGCCAGCCGCTGTTTCATCAGCCCGCGCACCCCGGCAAAGCGGGTCCGATCATCGGTCAGCAGCCGCTTGTAGGCGTCCTCGGCCCCCGGACGGTCGCCCACCATCTCGGATGCCTGGGCGGTAATCAGCGTGGTCAGTTCCGGCCGGCGCAGCAGTTTCTCGGCGCGCTCCGCCTTGCGCTTGGCCAGATGCCCCTCGCCCGAGGCCAGCGCAAGCATCCCGTCCGACAGCGCCTGAAATCCCCGGCGTTCGCGGGAGCGGTCGAAATAGCGTGAGATTGCCGTCTCGTCGCCGTTCAGGAACCGCAGCACCGAAACCAGCAGCCCCATCAGCAGCAGCAGAAGCCAGAGCGCCAGCATCAACAGAACCAGCCCGATCACGGCCTGCAGCGGGCCGAGCGTCACCTCGAAATTCGCCACCGAAAGGCGTAGGCCCTGATCGGTCTCGATCAGCAGCGCCGCGCCGTAGGTCAGCCCGGCGATGACGGCGACGAAGAGGATAATCTTCAACAGGGACCAGATCATGGCGCCGTCCTCACTGGGTGTCTATCTCTGCGGCAAGACCGTCGGCGGCCTGGACCGCGGCAAGGCGGGCGCGGGCGTCATCCAGCCAGCCGGCCATCGCCGGCTGCGCCGGTTCGGGCAGGGCTTCCACCTCGGCCACGGCGGTGGCCAGGTCGCCCGCGCGCAGCGCCGCCTCGGCCCGCGACAGGGTCGCGTCGGCATCGTCGCCCTCGCGCGGGGACAGGCTGCGGACCTGAAGCTGCGCGCGCAGGAAGCTGCCCAGCCGGTCTACGGGATCGGCTGGAGCCTCGGCGGCATGGGCGTCGGACAAGGCTGCACGCGCGACCTCGGGAAAGGTGGCCTGCAACTGTGCAAGCGCCGGCACACCATCCCGCGCGGCCACCAACGCCTCGGGCGCAGGCAGACCCGCGGCGTCCAGCGCCTCCAGCGCCGGGGCCAGCGGCGTGCCGCTGTCCAGCGCGGCTGCAACCTGCGCCAGCGCGGCCCGCACGGCGACGGTGCGGGCCGCAGCCTCTGCTTCGGCGGCACGCGCGGCGAGTTCGGATTCCGCCGCCTCGGCGGCCGCATCAGCCTCGGCGGCGATCCGCGAAACCTCACCCTGCACCGCGTCCAGGCTCTCGCGCAGGGCTGCCAGTTCCGCCGCCTCGGCAGGCGTGCCCTCGGCCACCGGGCGTGACTCCAGTGCGGCGATCCGGTCCGATAGCGCGGCCAGCGCCTCGTCATCCGCTGCCGCCGGATCGGACAATCGCGCCTCGACCTCGGCCAGGGCCGCCGCGAGTTCGCCCAGCCGCCCCTCGACCGCCGACGTATCCGCCGGTGCCACGCCATCGCGCAGGGTCGCCAGTTCACTTTTCAGCGCCGCGATTTCCGCCGACTGCGCCTCTGCTGTCGCCGCGAACTCGGCCCGCGCGGCGTTCAGCGCAACCTCAGCGCCGCCGTCACGGTCGGGCAGGAAGGGCAGGTTCAGCCCGGCGCCCCAGCCGTAGATCGCCACGCCGTAGCCGATCGCGGCGGCCAGAACGCCGCCGAGAAGCGGACCGAGGAACCCGCCAGACCGCTGCGGCGTGGGTGGCGGTGGTACGGGGCGCACCGGTTCCGCATGGGCAGTGGATTCGGGAGCGGTCGGTTCGGGGTGAAGGGGTTCGGTGACTACCGCCTCCGGTTCTGCAGGCGCCGGCTCCGCTGGCTCATGCGCGGCAGTCTCCGGCTCCACGGAGGCACCCGCGCCGATTCCGGACGCTTCGGACTCGTCCGCCCGCGCCGCAGCGTCCGTTTGTTCTGCACTGGGCGTCACATCAGATGCAGGCAGCGGCTTTTCCGCAAAAGGGTCTGCGCGGCGCACCTCATCGACAGAAACCACCTCGGGCTCTACAGGCTTCTCGGTAACAGGGTCGCGCACCGGCTCTTCGGAAAAGATGTTCTCGGACGGTTCGGATGCGCCTCCGGTCGCGGTTTCATCCGTGCCACCAAGCGGTTCGCGTCGGTCTGTCGTTGCATCGACAGACTCCATGGTCAAATCGCGGGCTGGCTTGACCACGGCATCGGCCTCGGGCGCGGGGCTCTTGCCCGGCTTGGGCCTTCCCGTCCCTGCCGTCTTGCCCCCGCGCGCGGTCTTGCCGGTGTCTGACGCCATGCTACCCCCCGTCTTTCGGCGGCGAAGCCATGCTGCGCCATCCACTAACGATCAAACCTAGCCCGCAGTCGGGGTGATCTCAACCGCTCAGTCGTCACCAGTGGCAAAACGCGCCGACAACACGGCCTGCAGTTCCGCGATCATCGCGCGCGCATCGGGGGTCGCGGCGATGCGCGCGGGTCGCCCCGCACCAGCGGCGCTGCCATTCCAGACCTCGGCCGCCGCCGGGCTGATCGCAACCGGGTGAAGCCGGGCCGCCGCCCCCGCCGCCGCCTCGGCCAACAGTACGGTCGACCGGGGCGAGAACAGCGGCAACAGCACCTCCGCCGCCGGATCGGCTAGGAGCGCCCGCGCCTCGGCGCTCAACTCGCGCGCCTGTTGGTCGTAGATCACGGCTTCTGTCGTGGGCAAACCCGCCGCCGTCAGCCACCCGGCGATATCGCCTGCCGCATGCTGCCCGCGCAGATGCAGCAGCGGCCCCGCCGGTCGGGCGGTCAGAATCTCGGCCACCAGCGCCTCGGCATCGCCCCCGGCGGTCGTGATCTGCGCGAATCCCACGCTCCGCGCCGCCGCGGCCGTCCGCGTTCCCACGCACCAGACCGGCCAGTGCCGCCGCGTCTCTGCCCCCGCAAAGCCCGCGACGCCGTTCTCCGAGGTGAAGATCAACGCCTGCGCCGGCGACGGATCAACCGCCAGTGCCCGCGGCACGATCTCGATCAGCGGGGCGATGAGAACCGGGATTTCCCGCCCCAGCGCCGCTAGTGTTTCGCGCGCGAAACGCTCCGATTGCGTCCGTGGCCGGGTCAGTAGCAGCTTCATGCCCACCCCCGCCGGGATTGTGAAGACCAGACCCCGGTGTTACCTGCCGGAGTGACCCCCGGCAACCGCCCGGAGCCGCAGGATGACGGTGCTTACCCTTCTTGGCCTCGAAAGCAGCTGCGACGACACCGCCGCGGCCGTGGTCCGCCATGCGCCGGGCGCGGCCCCGCAGATCCTGTCGTCGGTTGTCTATGACCAGACCGCGATCCATTCCGCCTTTGGCGGCGTGGTGCCCGAGCTTGCGGCGCGCGCCCATGCCGAAAAGATTGACCTCTGTGCCGAGGCGGCGCTTGAGGCGGCAGACCTGACGTTCGCGGACCTCGACGGTATCGCTGTCACCGCCGGGCCGGGGCTGATCGGTGCGGTGCTGGCCGGCGTGATGTGCGCCAAGGGGATCGCCGCGGCCACCGGCCTGCCGCTGATAGGGGTGAATCACCTGGCAGGCCATGCACTGACGCCCCGGCTGACCGACGGGCTGGCGTTTCCCTACCTCCTGCTCCTCGTCTCGGGCGGGCATTGCCAGTTCCTGCGAGTAGGGGGGCCGGAGGATTTCACCCGCCTCGGCGGCACCATCGACGACGCGCCGGGCGAGGCATTCGACAAGGTCGCCAAGCTCCTCGGCCTGCCCCAGCCCGGCGGCCCGGCGGTGGAGGCCGAGGCGCGGTCGGGCGACCCCGCCCGCTTTCCGCTGCCCCGCCCGCTGATGGACCGGCCCGGCTGCAATCTGTCGTTCTCGGGTCTGAAGACCGCCGTTCTGCGTGTACGGGACACGCTGATCGCCGAAAAGGGCGGGCTGACGCAGGCCGACCGTGCCGATCTGTGTGCCGGGTTCCAGGCCGCCGTCGCCGAGGTGCTGGCCGAGAAATCCCGCCGCGCGCTGGCGCTTTCGCCCGCGCCCGCCTTTGCCGTCGCTGGCGGCGTCGCCGCAAACGCCACGATCCGCGCCGCGCTGGAGGCCGTGGCGGCTGAGGCCGGCGCGCGCTTCGTCGCCCCGCCGCTGGCGCTCTGCACCGACAATGCGGCGATGATTGCCTGGGCGGGGATCGAGCGGATGCGGACGGGCGCGCGCGATGACCTGACGCTGGCCGCCCGGCCGCGCTGGCCGCTGGACAGCGCCAGCCCGGCGCTGATCGGGTCGGGCAAGCGGGGGGCCAAGGCATGATCGCTGTGCTGGGGGCGGGGGCGTTCGGGACCGCGCTGGCGGTGGCGCTTGGCCGAACCGGCGCGGTGACGCTCTGGGCGCGCGATGCGGCGCAGGTGGCCGAGATGACGCGCACGCGCCAGAACGCCGCCCGGCTGCCCGGCGTCGCCCTGCCGCCGTCGGTCGAGATCACCGGGGATCTGGCGCGAGTCCGCGCGCGGACGCTGCTGCTGGCCCTGCCGATGCAGCAACTCCGTGCGTTTGTCGTACACCACACAGAGCAACTGGACGGCCGTGACCTGATCGCCTGCGTCAAGGGGGTGGACCTGACCATGCTGACCGGTCCCAGCGCGCTGATCGCCGCCGCCTGCCCCGATGCCACGGTCGCGGTCCTGACCGGCCCCAGCTTCGCTGCCGACATCGCCCGCGGCCTGCCCAGCGCGCTCACACTCGCCTGTGCCGACGAGGCTGCGGGTCAACGGCTTCAACAGGCGCTGTCCACCCCGGCCCTGCGCCCCTATCGCACCACCGACGTGATCGGCGCGGAACTGGGCGGCGCGCTGAAGAACGTGATCGCGCTGGCCGTCGGCATGGTGATCGGCGCCGGGCTTGGCGACAGCGCCCGCGCCGCGCTGATGACGCGCGGCTATGCCGAGATGGTGCGGCTGGCCACGGCCCTGGGTGCACGGCCCGAAACGCTGGCCGGTCTCTCGGGCCTCGGCGATCTGGTGCTGACCTGCACGTCCGACCAGTCGCGCAACTTTCGTCACGGCGCGGCGCTGGGCGCGGGCCGCCCGCCCCCCGCCGCGACGGTGGAGGGGATCGCCACCGCCCGTGCCGTCGCCCGACTGGCCGGCCGCCACAGCATCGACATGCCGATCACCGCCATGGTTGCCGCCGTAGTTGACGATAAACTGACCATAGCGCAGGCCATCGAGGCCCTGCTGTCCCGACCCCTGAAGGAGGAATGACCATGCCGCTTTTCGCGCTCATCTGCCACGACAGCCCCGGCTATCTGGAGACCCGTAAGAAGAACCGGGAAGCTCATCTGGCCTATATCTCGGAAACCGGCGTCGTGGTGCAGGCCGGCCCCCTGCTGGACGAGGGTGGAGAGATGTGCGGCTCGCTCCTGATCCTCGACGTGCCCGACCGCGACGCCGCGCTGCACTGGGCGGCCAACGATCCCTATGCGCTGGCCGGGCTGTTCGAGAGCGTGACCCTGCGGGAATGGAAGAAGGTGATCGGCTGATGGCCTACTGGCTGTTCAAGTCCGAACCCGGCGAGTGGCGTTGGGACGATCAGGTCGCCAAGGGTGACGCGGGCGAGGAATGGACCGGGGTACGCAACTATCAGGCCCGCAACAACATGCGGGCGATGAAGGTGGGCGATCTGGGCTTCTTCTACCACTCGCAAGCCGAAAAGGCCGTGGTCGGAATCGTAGAGGTTTGCGCGGAGAGCGCCCCCGACAGCACGACCGACGATCCGCGCTGGGACTGCGTGCATATCCGTGCGGTGGAGCCCGTGCCGCAGCCCGTGACGCTCGAGGCGATCAAGGCCGACGAGCGGCTTGCGGATATGGTGCTGGTGAAAAGCTCACGCCTGTCGGTGCAGCCGGTGACCGCCGATGAGTGGCGGATCGTCCGGCAGATGGGCGGGCTGCCCGGCTGAGTCTGTCAGCCCTCGGCCAGCGCGGGCAGGATCACCGTAAAGGTGCTGCCCAGCCCCCGGGTGCTGTCGATCATTAGCTTGCCGCGGTGCCGGTTCAGGATGTGCTTTACGATGGCGAGGCCCAGCCCCGTGCCACCCAGATCGCGCGAGCGATGGCTGTCAACCCGGTAGAAACGTTCTGTCAGCCGGGGGATATGCACCGGATCGATCCCTTCACCGCGGTCGCTGACCTCGACGCTGATGACCCGGCCGGTGAAGCCCGGCCAGCGGTCGTGGCAGGTCAGCACCACGCCCACCTGACCGCCACTGCCGCCATACTTGATCGCATTCTCGATCAGGTTGTGGAACACCTGCGTCAACTGGTCGTGGTCGCCGGTCACCCGAAACGGGCCACCACTGTCGTCGAGCGTCAGCGCGATGCCGTTGTCCTCGACCTGCGGGCGCAACGCGGCAAGGGTGGTGCGGATCACATCGATCAGGTTTACGGTCGCCCGTGGTCGCACACGTTCGTTCGCCTCGACCTTGGACAGCGATAGCAGATCATCCACTAGCCGGTTCATCCGCTGCGCCTCGCGCGCCATGATCTCCAGGAACCGCGCCCGCGCCTCGGCGTCATCCTTCGCAGCGCCCTGCAACGTCTCGATGAACCCGGTCAGCACGGTCAGCGGCGAGCGCAACTCGTGGCTGACATTGGCCACGAAATCCCGGCGCATCTGCTCCGCCTCTTCGACATGGCTGATGTCGAGGAAGCTGATCACCAGCGAAAAGTCCCGCGCCGGCGGGTCGAGCCGGTGGATCACCATGCGATAGGTCGTCTCGGCCGCCTCGGTCGAGTGCACGAAGCGCGCCTCTGACCGGGCGCCGCGGGATCCACCATAGGCAGCCAGCGCGCGCTCCAGCGCGCCCAGCGGCTCCGGCTGCCGGATCACGGCAAAGACCGACTGGCCTGCAAGATCGCGGCCCAGCAGTTCCTCGGCGTCTGGATTGGCCATGACGATGCGGTTGTCGCCGCGCAGCAGGATCACCGGCTCTGGCAGCGCCGCCAGAAGCGGGCCGAGGTCAGCGAGCGGCGGCACGCCGTCCATCGCATCCCCCTCGCGCGAAACCTCGGGCTGCCCGCCCCACAAGCCTGTCAGGAAATCGGCCACCATTTCCCCGCGTCACCAGGGGCGCCGCGCCCCCTGCCTTAACCGAAGCGGCCGGTGACATAGTCATGCGTCTGCTGCTTCTTCGGCGTGGTGAATATCGTCTCGGTATGACCATATTCGATCAGGCGGCCAAGATACATGAAGCCGGTGTTGTCGGACACCCGCGCGGCCTGCTGCATGTTGTGGGTCACGATCACGATGGTGTAGTGCCCGCGCAACTGGTCGATCAGTTCCTCGATCTTGGCGGTGGCGATAGGGTCGAGCGCCGAGCACGGCTCGTCCATCAGCAGCACCTCGGGGTCCGATGCGATGCCGCGCGCGATGCACAGCCGCTGCTGCTGGCCGCCCGACATGCCCAGCGCGCTTTCGTTCAGCCGGTCCTTCACCTCGTCCCACAGCGCGGCAGAGCGCAATGCGCGTTCGGCGGTTTCGTCCAGCACCGATCGCCTGGTCACCCCGTCCACCCGCAGCGGATAGACCACGTTGTCGTAGATCGACATGGCAAAGGGGTTGGGTTTCTGGAACACCATCCCCATCCGCTTGCGCAGCGCGATGACGTCGACGCCGGGGCCGTAGATGTCGAAATCGCCAACCCGCACCTCGCCTTCGATCCGCAGGTCGTCGATCAGGTCGTTCATCCGGTTCAGGCTGCGCAGCAGCGTGGACTTGCCGCAGCCCGACGGGCCGATCAGCGCGGTGACCTGCCCTTTCTGCACGGCCATGTCGATGCCGTGCAGCGCCTGGCTCTTGCCGTACCACAGCTTGAAATCGCGGATGTCCAGCGCCACCCCATCGGCGCTTTCCTTGATATGATAGCTGGTCGGCTCGAACTGGCGTTCGGCGGGAGTGGCGACAGCGACGTTCATCGGTTCAAGTCCTTCGTCAGAATTGCGAGCCGGCGTATTTGCGCTTCAGCCGGTTGCGGATGTAGATGGCCGACGCGTTCATCAGCACGATCAGACCCAGAAGCAGCAGCGTGGTGACGAACACCATCGGCTTGCCGGCCTCGGAATTGCGGGACTGGAAGCCGACGTCGAAGATGTGAAAGCCCAAGTGCATGAAGCTGCGCTCCAGATGGATGAAGGGCGCGAAACCGTCGATCGGCAGCGCGGGCGCCAGCTTCACCACGCCGACCAGCATCAGCGGCGCCACCTCTCCGGCGCCGCGGGCCATGGCCAGGATCATGCCGGTCATGATGCCGGGCATCGCCTTTGGCAGCACAACATAGCGGATCGTCTGCCATTTCGACGCGCCACAGGCGAGCGAGCCCTCGCGCATCGACCGGGGCACGGCGGCAAGCGCCTCCTCGGACGCGACGATCACCACCGGCACGGTCAGCAGCGCCAGCGTCAGCGAGGCCCAGAGCAACCCGCCGGTGCCGAAGGTGGGCGTGGGCAGGCGTTCTGGATAGAACAGTTCGTCGATAGTCGTGCCCATCGTATAGGCGAAGAAGCCCAGCCCGAACACGCCGTAGACGATGGACGGTACCCCGGCGAGGTTGTTGACCGAGATCCGCACGATGGACACCAGCCGCCCCTGCTTGGCGTATTCGCGCAGATAAAGCGCCGTGATCACACCGAAGGGCGCGACGAAGACCACCATCAGCAGGGTCATCGCCACCGTGCCGAAGATCGCGGGCAGAACGCCACCTTGCGTGTTCGCCTCGCGTGGCTCGGTGGTCAGGAACTCGAACCAGCGGGAGCCGTAGATGCCGACCTTCTCGCCCCATGACAGATCGTTCGCGGGATAGAAGCGCACGATCTGGCTGAGATTGACGGTGCGGGTCTCACCGTTCACCTCTTCCAGAACCACTCGGTAGCGGTCGTCCACCTGCCGGATCTCCGCAATGCGCGCCTGCGCGGCAGAGAACTCGTCCTGCAGGCTGGCAATCCGCGCCTCGGCGTCGGCACGGGTCTGGAGGTAGCGCGGATCATCCTCCCCGAACCTGAGCAGCGCCTTGCGAATCTCCAGCCGCGCCTGTTCCTGGCGATAGTTGATCGCGCCGATCTCGCCACGCTCCAGCCGGCGGATCTGGTTGAACCGTTCGCGCGCCGCCGTCTGTTCGCGCTGCATCAGCGCGCGGTCATGGGCCGTTTCCTGCCCGTCGATCACCAGCGAGGCCGGCTTTCCGACGAAAGTGCCCCATTGCTGGCGCTCGAACAGGTAGAAGTCCAGCGGACGCTCGATGCCCGCGACCTCGAAATCCGATACCCAGCGGAAATCGTCACCGTAGATGTCGTAGTTCGCCGTCTTGTAGAGCGTCCGGTCGGCAAGACCCAGCCGCTCTTCGATGGCTTCGCGCTGAGCATCCGACAGCCCGGCCAGGATGTTGTCGCCAACGGTATAGGTGTTCTGCCGCGTCGGCTCGCCCGCCAGCACCGTGCCGTCGATCAGCGTCACCCGCTCGATGGGTTTGGGCCAGAAGGTGGTGATGCCGTTCCACGTGATGACAGCCAGGAAGCCCGCAATGAGGATGATCCCGATGGCCAGCGCGCCGCCAAAGCCCCAGAGCGCGGGCTCACCCACTGCCGACAGGTCGGCGGTGAAGCTGCGCACCCGCCTGCCCTGCGCCTTGGTCGCGCCGCCGGTCGAGACACCAACCGCTGCAGTGCTGACGCGGTCGTCAAGATTAGCCATGGCTCAGGCCCCCGGTCACAGGTTGAAGGCGCGCTTGCGGAAGCGCTGGCGGATCAGCTCCGCGATGGTGTTGATAAAGAAGGTCATCAGGAACAGCGTGAGTGCGGCAAGGAACAGCACGCGGTAATTGGTTCCGTCCTTCACCGCTTCGGGCAGCTCGATGGCGATATTGGCCGAAAGCGTTCGCAGGCCGGAAAATATGTTCCATTCCATGATCGGCGTGTTGCCCGCGGCCATCACCACGATCATCGTCTCGCCCACTGCGCGGCCCATGCCCATCATCACCGCCGAGAAGACGCCAGAGGCGGCGGTGGGCAGCACGATCCATTTCGCCGTCTGCCACGGCGTCGCGCCGGATGCGAGCGACCCGGCGCGAAGATGCGACGGCACCGCGTTCAGCGCATCCTCGCAGAGTGTGTAGATCGAGGGGATCACCGCAAAGGCCATGGCGAAGCCCACGACCAGCGCGTTGCGCTGCTGGTAGCTGTCCACGACATTCCCGCGCGGGTCGAATCCGATGGCCGTCAGCGCCACGGCGACGGCATAGCTCAGCGCGATTGCCGCGAAGAAGAAGGCGATCCAGCGCAGGAAATCCAGCCGCCCCGCCGCAGGCCGGTCCATCGACCGCATCCGGTCGCGCAGGAAGTGGCCGTAGACGCGGTGAAAGCCCCAGGACACGATCAGATAGGCCAGCGGAAGCTGCAGCAGGAACATGAAGGGCGTGCCGTCGCCGGCGCCCGCCGTCCACGCCTTGAAGTCGCCATCGAACAGCGCCAGTTCGAACAGCGGGCCAAGGCCATAGGCAGCAAGGCAGGCCACAACGATCATCACGCCCATCAGCGTGAACTTTGGCAGACCATTGTAGCGCAGCGCCACCTGCACGGGCAGCATCTGCCAGACAAAAGCGCCCAGCATCAGCCCCATCGGCACGGCGATGAACCCCAGCAGCACCGCCGCGATCCATTCCTCGACCAGCGGCGCGATCACCAGCGCGGCAAGGAAACCCAGCACCACCGTGGGCAGGCTTTCCATCATCTCCATCACCGGCTTCACCGTCGCCCGGACCGAGGTATGGACAAACTCCGACGTGTAGATTGCCGCCATGATCGCGATGGGCGTGGCGAAGAGCATGGCGTAGAACGCCGCCTTCAGCGTGCCGAAGACCAGCGGGATCAGAGAGTATTTCGGCTCTGCCAGGTCGGTCCCGGCGGTGGACTGCCACGTGAAACCGGGCTCGGAGTAACCCTCGTACCAAAGCTTGCCGAACAGGACGCGCAGGGTGATTTCGGGGTGTGGCACGTCGAAGGTGAAGGCATCGACCGATCCCGCGGCATCCACAAGCAGAACGCCGTTGGAGCGCGGGAAGATCATCATCACCGCATCGTTCGACGGGTCGCTTTGCCGCTGAAAGGTGAACATCAACTGGTCTGACGTCGAATGCCGCACCATGATGCTGCCATCGGCGCCCAGCGTCGCAAGGCTCTTGTCGCGCTGGGCCTGGGCGATCCGGACCACGGCGCTGCCCTGGTTCTCGTGGGTGCGGGCGTGGACAAGTTCGTACCCGTCCTCGGTCGGGGCGCCGGCGCGCTGCAGCCGGAAGAACACCTCGACCGACCCGTCCTCGCCGCCCACCACCAGGGCCTGATCGCCGCTCAGTAGTTCCAGCGCGGTGATCGCCACGCCATCGGGGAGCACCCGGCGGCGTTCGGCCAGAACCGGCTCATTCAGGTTGCGCGTGTCGTAGCGATAGACCACGCCCCCATCCGTCGACACGAAGACGCGGTCGCCGCCCCGGGCCAGCAGGATGCCGGTCACGGTCTCGCCCTCGGGCAGGTCAAGGCCGGGAAGCTCGGCTGTCGACGTCGTCACCGTTTCCTCGCCGGTCATCAGGTTCCGCTGAATCCGTGACTGGCTGATCCGGGCCACATTGGCCGCGTCGATGGTGGCAAAGGCGATCACCGGCCGTTCCACCGTGCCGCCGACGGTATAGTCCACATCCATAATTGGCAGGTCGGAAACCTGCAGCGGCTCCCCGATCTCGTTGACCGGGGCGATGGTTCGATAGTCGCCGGTCTGGACCTGCGTCAGGATACGCCCACCGTGCAGCAGGTCGCGGTCGTCAAGCCGCTCCATGTCACGCGGGGCATTGCCGCGCGCCGTGGTCGAAATGTTGAAGCCGACATTGGCAAAGCGGACGGTTCCGTCCTCGAAGCCCAGCGCGATGTCGTCGCGCACCAGCACGCCGCCCACGGCGGTCGCCGTGGCGCCGCCGAAATCGAACTGATCCCTGCTGATCTCGCGTCCGGTGGCGATGTGGAAGGTGATGACGCGGCCGTCGGCACCGATGCCGGTTGCCAGCGACTGGAATTCGTCGGCGTTGATCCACGCCATATCCTGCGAGGTGTCGAGCGTGTAGCTGAAACTGTCACGCACCTCGCCCGGGGCAAGCATCGGGGCGACGACACGGAACAGGAAGACCATGATCCCCAGAACGGCAACGATCACCATAAGCCCACCGACGGTGATGATGCTTTTGGCGATGCGCTCGCCATAGACCACGCTCCATCTGGTCGACTTGCTGCGCACGGCGGCGCGGAACGGGGCCTGCGTCGGCGCTTCGGTATCGGGCATCTGGTCCCCCAGGGCATCCGCGCGGTGGAGCGGTAGTGTCGAGCGACAGGGCGGCTCAGGCCGCCCTGTCCAGTGTCGATCTGATCAGTTCATCAGGCCGAAGGCGGTCAGGTCCTGATCGGCCAGCGCCTTGACCACAGGAAAGAAGCCCGCGCGGACAACGTCGGCCTGACCTTCCTGGGTATAGACGTAGCGGATGAACTCGCCGCGAAGCGGATCGAGCGGCTGGTTCGGATCCTTGTTGACATAGATGTACAGGAACCGGGCGATCGGGTAGTTCCCGGCCACCGCGTTCTCGCCCGTCGGCTCGAAGCACTCCGCGCCCTCTTCGGCAGCGATCTGGATCGCCTTCACGTCGGCGGTGCCGTAGCCGATGCCGGAATAACCAATGCCGTTGATGTCCGAGGCGACGCCCTGGATCACCGCTGACGAGCCCGGCTGCTCGCGCACCTCGGGGCTGTAGTCGCCGCCGAACAGCGCCACTTCGCGGAAGTAACCATAGGTACCCGAGGCCGAGTTGCGGCCATAGGTCGCGATCGGGCGGCTGGCCCAGTCGCCTTCCAGCCCGGCCTCGCCCCAGGTGGTGATCGGGGCATCCAGACCGCCGTTGCGGGTGGACGAGAAGATCGCGTCGACTTGCGCCAGCGTCAGGCATTCCAGCGGGTTGTCGCGATGCACGAACACGCCCAGCGCGTCGATAGCGCCGCGAATCGGGGTCGGCTCATAGCCGTAGCGGGCCTCGAATTCCTCGATCTCGGTGCCGCGCATGGCGCGTGACATCGGGCCGAACTGTGCGGTGCCCTGCACCAGCGCCGGCGGGGCGGTGCCGGAACCGGCGCCCTGCACCTCGACCGCGACGTTCGGATAGTGGGTGCGGAACCCTTCGGCCCACAGCGTCATCAGGTTGTTTAGCGTATCCGATCCGATGGAGGTCAGGTTGCCCGACACGCCGGACGTCGGTTCGTAATTCGGAAGGGCCGGATCGACGGCGACCTGCGCCAGCGCCGTGGATGCCAGCAGCGACGCCGCGGTCGCGAGCAGAGCAGCAGAGCGTTTCATGGTGTCTCCTTGATCATCTGTCAGGGTGCCGCCCATGCGGCGACGATTGACCCCCTAGCCCTTGCGTGTGGCACCCATGTCAAAGTTTCATGTAACTTTTGTGACAGACCGCCGGGGCAGTCGGCGCCCATGCCAGCGGCGTCAGTGATTCCAGAAGCTTGGGCGAAATCGGGGCACAGGGGCGTCGAAAGACGTAGCGGCGAAGATCAGTCGAAACGCACCGGCAGGCGGAAGCTGTAGCTTGCGTCGCGCAGCGCAGCGGGGGCTTCGGGGAATCGCCCGGCCCCGGTGACGGCCTGCAGCGCGGCCCTGTCCAGCGCGGGCTGACCCGACCCCGCAACAACGCTGGCCGCAAGCAAGCGGCCGTCGCGCGCCACGGTCAGGCTCAGCGTGACTGCCCCCCGCCCGGCGACACGCGGGCGTGCGCGGTCGATGCGCGCCCGAATCCGCCCGCCCCACTCCGCCAGCGCCGTCTGCCGCGCGGCGGCCGACTGTCCGGGCGCCTCGGTCGCCGCGCGGCTGCCGCGCGTCTCTCCAGCGCCTGCGCCCTCCGCCCGGCGCGCAGGCGCGGTCTCTGTCGGCGGGGGTAGGGCTGCGGGCCGCGCCACCGGGCGGGGCGACTCCGCTGGCGCAGAGTCGGTCATCGTCGGCTCGGGGGCGGGCAGAGGCGGCGGAGGTGAGGGCGCAAGTGCCTCGTCCCGCATCGGGGGCGGCGCGGAGATGACGGGCGGAGTCGCCGCAACAGGCGGCACGGCTGGTACGGCCGCGGATGGAGGCACGGGCGGCGCGGATTCGACCGGCGGGCTGACCGCAGATGGGGCGGCCGGGCCTGTCGCCGGCGCCTGCTCCCACTCTGCCACCATCGCCGCCAGCACCATATCCGCGCCCGTAACAGACAGGCTGGCGCGACCGCCCTCGCCCGCGCCCTCGGTGCCGCCCGCGGGCAGGCCCTGCCACAGCGCCACATGCAGCGCCGTGGCGACACCCAGGAACAGCGTGCCCTCGGCCAGCAGCTTCATCGCGCCACCACCGTCAGATCAACCTGCAGCACGCCCAATGCCGAAAGACGGGTGAGCAGCGCGGCCAGTTCCGCCCCCGGCAGCGCCGCATCGGCGCGCAGGGTCAGCGCCCCCTCATGCCCCGCAAGGGCGTCCAGAGCCTCCGCGTCCCGCAACGCGCCATAGGCAAGCGCGCCGTCGGCAGCCACATGCAGCGGTGTGCCGGGCGGCACCTCGGTCTCGACGTCACCGGCCGTGGGCGGGGTCAGCGGGAACGGGTCGGGCGGTGCGATGGTGGCGGCAAGCAGGAAAAAGATCAGCAGCAGAAAGACGATGTTGATCATCGGCACGATGTTCTCGCCGCGCGCGCGCCGGGGCGGCGGGTCGAAGGTCATGGCGCCCCCTCCACGATCACCAGCCGCGCGAATCCGGCCTCCTGCAATGCCTTCAGCACCTCAACGAGCCGTTGCAGGTCCGCGCCGTCACGGGGGCGCAGCAGGATCGGGTCGTCCGGCGCCTCGGTCAGGCGCGACAGATCCGCGATGAGCGAGGAAACATCCGTCGCAACACCGTTCAGCGCCAGCGCATCGGGGCGCACATCGACCAGCCGCGGCGGGCCGGAATAATCCGCCGCCGCACCCGGCGTGCCCAGTGTCAGCGGCAAGGCACCCTCGATACCGAAGCGGGCGGCGAGCATGAAGAAGACCAGCAGCAGGAACACCACGTCGATCATCGGTGTAAGGCTGGGCCGACGGCGCGGGCGAGGGGGCGCGATGACGAACGCGGTCATGCCGCCGGCCCACGGGTGAAGATGCGCGTCGCCGCATCCTCCATGTCCGCCTGCAGCCGGTCGGCCACGCTTTCGAACCAGACCAGCGCCACCCCCGCCGGGATCGCCACCGCCATGCCGGCGGCGGTGGTCAGCAGCGCCTCCCATATCCCGCCGGCCAGCAGCGCGGGATCGGCCTGCGACCCGGCCGATTGCAGCGCCTGGAACGCGGCAATCATCCCCAGAACCGTACCGAACAGCCCCAGCAGTGGTGCGATGGTCGCCACCAGCTCCAGCCCGCGCAGCCCGGCGCGGGCGGTTCGCAACTCGACCCGCGCGGTGCGCAGCACCTCCTCTCGTGCCGTGGCGTCGGTCAGCGCCGGGTCGCGCCGGGCGGCGATGGCGGCGCGAACCAGCCGCGCCCGGATGCCCAACCGGCCCGAAAGCATCCGTGCCGCAGCCTCTGCGTCGCCCGACACCCAGGCCCGCACCGCGGCCTCGGCCCGCCGTCCGCGCCAGGCCCCGGACAGCGTCAGTCGCCACAGCTTCCACAGGATCAGCGCCACGGTGAAGACCGACAGCCCGGCTATGATCCACAGCGCGACACCGCCCCGGCTCAGATCCTCGGCAATCTGCGATAGGTCTATCATGCCACCCCCTCCAGCGCCGCGCGGATCGCGTCCAGCCCCTCGGTCAGCGCCGCCGGCCCCGGTTGCAGGATCAGCGGCGACTTGATCTCGACAATCCGCCCCGCCTGCACCGCCGGGATCTCGTCCCAGCCCGGACGCGCGGCGATCTTTTCGGGCCGCACCTTCTTGCCGCACCACGAAGCCAGAATGACATCCGGCGCCGCCTCGATCACCCGCTCGGGCAGAACGATCCGGTCGCGGGCGGATTTCTGCAGCGCGAGGTCGGCAAATACGTCCTCGCCCCCTGCAACCTCGATCAGTTCCGACACCCAGCCAATGCCGGAGATCAGCGGATCATCCCATTCCTCAAACCACACGCGCGGGCGACGGGCCGGGGCGGCGGGCACAAGCCGCGCCGCCATCTCCTGCGCCAGCACCTCGGCGCGATCCACGCACCCGACCAGCGCGCCCAGGGTGCGGATCATCACCAGAATCCCCGCCAGGTCGCGCTGGTTGAAGGCATGGACCGCGACGCCCGCGCGGATCAGCTCTGCCACGATCTCGGCCTGCAGGTCGGAAAACGTCAGCACCAAATCCGGCTCCAGTGCCAGGATTTTCGGGATATCGGCCGAGGTGAAGGCCCCAACCCGAGGTTTCTCCCGCCGCACCCGGGGCGGACGCACCGCATAGCCCGAAACACCGACGATCCGCGCGTCCTCTCCCAGCAGGTACAGCGTCTCCACCGTTTCCTCAGTCAGGCAGATGATGCGTTCGGGCGGGAAGCAGCGCATCACAGCACCTCCATCGGCTGAAAGACCGGGCCTTGCGACGTCTCGGTGGACCAGGCGTTGATGCGGAACACCTGCGCCAGATTCTCCGGCGTCAGCACGGCGCGGGGCGGCCCGTCGGCCACGATCCGGCCCATGTGCATCATCACCAGCCGCGTGCAGTGCCGCGCCGCCAGCCCCAGATCGTGCAGCGACACCAGCACCGCGTGGCCGGAAGCCGCCAGATCCGCAAAGACCTGCATTGTCGAAATCTGATGGGCGGGGTCCAGGCCCGCAACCGGTTCGTCCGCGATCAGCAGCGGCGCTTCCTGAGCCAGCGCCCGGGCGATCAGCGCGCGGCCCTGCTCGCCCCCCGACAGCTGCGTGGCGATCCGGTGGCGAAAGCCGTCGAGGTCCAGCCAGTGCAGCGCCCGGTCCACCGCCGCGCGATCCGCCTCGCCCAGCCTTGCCCCGCGCGGCAGCCAGGGCAGGCGGCCAAGCGCCACCAGCGTTTCCACATCCACCGGCCAGGCGATCTGCCGCGCCTGCGGCAGGAAGGCCACTGCGCGGGCACGGTCCGCCGCCGACATCGCCGCCAGGTTCGACCGGCCCGCGTGCGGCTCCAGCCCCAGCGCGCCGCGCATCAGCGTTGTCTTGCCTGCCCCGTTCGGCCCGATCAGCCCGACGCATTCGCCTGCCGCAATCGACAGCCGCACATCATCGACCACCGGGCAGGTGCCGCGCCGTACGGTCAGGTCATGCAGGTCCAGCAGGCTCACCGGAACTCTCCCCGCGTGCGATAGATCAGGTGCAGGAACAGCGGCGCGCCGACGATGGCCATGACGACACCCAGCTTCAGATCGCGCTCGGGCAGCACCAGCCGCACGGCAATGTCGGCTGCCAGCAGCATCGCCGCCCCGCCCAGCGCGGACGCCCAAAGCAGCCGTGACGGCCGCGCCCCCACCGCCCGACGCAGCAGATGCGGGACCACAAGGCCCACGAATCCGACCGCCCCCGCCACCGCCGTCGCCGCCCCAACTGCCGAAGCGGTGCCCAGAACCAGCAGCAGGCGCATCTGCGTCAGGTTCACGCCCATCGCCCCCGCCGCATCCTCTCCCAGCGTCAGCGCATCCAGCCCCCGGCCCAGCAACAGCAGCACCGCACCGCCCGCGAGGATGAAGGGCGCGGCGATGGCCACATGCACCACCGACCGGTCAGCGAGAGATCCCATCATCCAGAACACGATCTCAGACGCCGCGAAGGGATTGGGCGACAGGTTCAGCACCAGCGAGGTGAAGGCCCCCGCCAACGCCGAGATCGCGATGCCGGCCAGGATCAGCGTCAGCGACGACCCGCGCGGCCCGGCCAGCCACAGGATCAGCCCCACCGCCACCGTGGCCCCGGCCAGCGCCGCCGTCGGCAGCGCCAGCACATGAGCAGCGGCGATCCCAGTCTGCAGCGCGATCACCGCCCCCAGCGCGGCCGAGGCGGACACCCCGATCAGCCCCGGCTCGGCCAGCGGGTTCCTCAGATACCCCTGCATCGCCGCCCCCGACAGGCCCAGCGCCGCCCCGATCAGCGCCGCCAGCACCGCGCGCGGCAACCGGATCTCGCGCATGATCAGCGCCAGCGGCCCGTCACCACCCGCCACCAGCGCCGTCAGGCTTGCGCCCACCGGCAGCGCCGCCGGACCGATCAGCAGCGAGGCCGTGAACAGCGCCACGACCAAAGCTGACAGCGAAAGGGCCAGCGCGCGGGGGGCGATCATTGCGCGAGCCTCTCGCGCGCAGCCGCCAGCCGGGTGACCGCGCGCAGCACATGGGGCGTGCCGCAGACCCAGTCGGCATCCGACAATCCCTCGCCGCCCGCGCGCAACTCGCGCAGGGCGGGGTGGCGCGGCACATCCTCGGCCCGGCTGTGGCCGGGATAGCGGCTGCCGCCGATGATCACGTCGGGATCGGCCAGGATCAGTTGTTCCAGCGCCAGCATGCCGCCGCCCGACAGGCCAAGCTCGGTGGCGACATTGTCGAACCCGACCGCCCGAAGCACCTGCCCCGGCAGCGAGTCCGCGCCGCTGGTGTAACCGTTCGCCCCGTAAAGCGCCGCCCGCGGGCGATGCGGCGGATCGGCGCTGAGGGCGGCCAGATCCGCCTCGAACCCCACCGCCATCTCCTCGGCCGCCTCCTCGCGCCCCAGTGCCGCACCGATCAGGCGGATATGCGCGCCGACGTCATCCAGCGACGATGCGGGCCGCAGTTGCACCACCGGCACCCCCAGCCGGTCCAGCAGCGCCAGCGTCGCCGGGGCGGTGAAACTGCCCGCCAGCACCAGATCGGGGTTCAGCAGGAACACCTCCTCAGCCGAGGCGTGGTTGACCGGGTAGGCTGCCGCCTCCTCGATCATGGTCGAGGATCGCGGGTCGCGCGCCAGATGCGACACGGACAGAAGCTGCCCCGGCGCTGCCAGCAGCATCGCCAGCTGATCGGTGCACAGGTTGATCGACACCACCCGCTCTGGCGCTGCCCAGCCGGGGCCGGGCAGCGCGCAAAGCGCGAGCGCAAGCGCCCTAGAAGCGGCTCGAAAGGCCGACATAGACCGCCCGATCCGACGTGCCGTAGCCCGCGACCGTCTGGTACTGCTTGTTGAAGACGTTATCGACCCGCAGCGTGACATCGGCCCGGTCGGTCAGTTCGTAGCTGAAGGAGGTGTTGACCACGGCATAGTTCGGCATCGGATTTATGCCGTTGCCGTCCAGCCGGCCCGCCGCAGACTGGATCGTGGTGACGTTGCGCAGTCGGTCGGTCAGCCTGCTGTCCAGCGTAACGGCCAGCTCATGCCGCGGCACCCGGCCCAGCCGCAGCCCGTCGCGCGGCCCTGCGCTGAAACGGGCATCGACGTAGGTATAGGCAAGCCGCAGGTTGGCGCGGTCGCCCAGCGGCATGTCGCCCGCCACCTCCAGCCCGCGCCGGTTGGTCTGCTCGATGTTCTCGGGCACGAAGGTTACGGGGTCAAAGGTGATCTCATTGTTGGTGCGCAAGGTGAACAGCGTGGCAGAGACCCTGCCGCCGAAAGGCAGCGCATATTCCGCCCCGACCTCTGCGCCCCGGCTTGTCTCGGCCTCCAGCGCCGGGTTGCCGAACGGGCCAAAGCGTTCGCCAAAGGCGGGCACACGGAATCCGTTGGAAATCGCGCCGCGCAGGGTTAGCGCATCGCCCGCGCGCCAAGCGGCGGCCAGCCGCCCGGTCTCGAACCTGCCGAAATCCGAATGCCGGTCCACACGGGCCGAGGCGGAGATATCCAGATCGGTACTGGGCGACCACAACGCCTCGCCATAGATCGCGGCGGTATTGGCCGAAACCGGCGTAAAGCCGGTGAACGGCGCCTCACCTTCGGCCCGCTCACGCCCGATCTCACCGCCCCATGACAGGCGCAGGGCGTCCGACAGATCGGTTGTGCCCAGATAGCTTGCCCCGATGCGCGTGCCGCGGAACCGGTCGGGCGGGCCACCGGCATCGGTGTCCCGGCGATTGATGCGATAGGCGGTCAAATCGAACACATGACGGATCTGCCCCGGCTCGAACTCGGCAAAGATGCGCCCGCCGAACTCTCGGCGCCGCTCCACCAGATCGGCGTCGGCAAAGGGGAAGCCGCCGTCATATTCCGCCCGGCTGCGCTGCGCAAAGGCCGAGGCGCCCAGCGTCAGCGTGTCGCTGATCGCGTGACGCAGGGTGAAACTGGCGCGCGTCGCCTCGAACCCGTCGGCCTCGGTATTGCCGTCATTCTCGTCCGCAGCCGAGAACCCGTCTGTCCGGGTGTGGCCGAGGTTGAAGGTCAGCGATCCGCGCTCGGTGCGGTGGGTCAGCCCGTAGCTGGCGATGGCGGTGCCGTAGCTGCCGATCTCGATCGACGCGCGCTGGTTCAGCCCGTCTTCCTCGGCCACCCGCGTGGTGATGTTGATGACCCCACCCACGGCCGAACCACCGTAGAGCGCGCCCTGCGGCCCGCGCAGCACCTCGATCCGGCCGATATCGCCGGTGGTCAGGTTGCCGAAGTTGAAGTTGGACGACGGCGACGACGGATCCGTCACCAGCACCCCGTCGACATAGACGCTGACATAGCGCGGATGCGCGCCGCGGATGCGCAGGTCGCTCGTGGTGCCCAACGGGCCAAGCTGCACCACCCCCACGCCCGGCAGCCGGGAAAGGTAGCTGGAAAGCTGCACGTCACCCGCCGCCTCAAGCTCGTCGCGCTCCACCACGGTCACGCTGGCGCCGGTGCTGGCCAGCGCGGTGGGGGCAAGGTTCGCGGAAAACGTGATCTCGTCCAGATCGAACACCGCCTGCGACAGGGCGGGTTGGGCGGCGAATGCCAGAAGCGTGGCGCCGGTCAGGGCACGCAGGTGTCTCATGTCTCATCTCCTTCCGCGCGGGGCGCGGGACGTTGGAATGTCCTTGGAAGGAGGTGCCCCCCGCAGACGGTGCGAACGTCACCTCTACGGAAGAACCGTTGCCCATGGCGCGCCCCGCACCCGGACAGGGTGATCGTTCCGGCAGGTCTCCTGACTCGCGGGTCGTCGCTTGGCTGTGCCTTCCCAGGGATCGGTCCCCAGTGGCCCTTGAACAGCCGCGCTCGCCGCCTACAGTTGCGGGGGCAGTTCCGGACTTGCGGGGCGGGCCCCGCGCACCGGATTCCCTATTACCCGGACGGTCACCCGCCCGGACCGGAATGGCGAAATGTTAATCTTGCGCCGATCCCGCCGCAATCGAAATCGTCAACGCGGCGTTAACCGGGCCACGGCGGCCCAGCTTGCCAGCGCCATCGCGGCGGCGACGCCAAGGCACAGCGCCAGCCCGCCCGCCTGATAGGTCAAACCCGACAGCAGCGTGCCGACCAGCCGCCCGGCGGCATTGGCCATGTAGTAGAACCCCACATCCATCGTCACCCGCCGCGCATCCGAGAAGGCGAGGATCAGATAGGAATGCAGCGCCGAGTTCACGGCGAACACCGCCCCGAAGGCCAAGAGCCCCAGAACCACGGCTGCAGTCAGCCACGGCGCCGGCGCCCCCGCCACCCAGACCAGCACCGCCAGCGCGGCGGGCACCACGGCCAGCGCCGCCACCCAATGCCGCGCCGCCCGCACCAGGTCATCGGCCGGGCGGTCGGCTGCCCGCAGAATGCGCGGCGCGGCGGCCTGCACCGCGCCGTAAAGCATGATCCATCCCGCCATGAACGCGCCGATCAGGAAGAAGGCCTGCCGGTTCCCCGCCACCGTCCCGTCCGACAGCACGGCGTAGAAATAGATCGGGATGCCCACCACGAACCAAACGTCCCGCGCCCCGAACAGGAACATCCGCGCCAGCGACAGCCAGTTGATGTTGCGGTCGCGCGACCAGACCTCGTTGAACTTCGCATCCTTGCGGCCCACCGGCAGGCCCGCGGGCATCCTGAGCACCACGGCGACCAGAATCACCGCCAGCAGCGCCGCCATTCCCAGCACCGACGGCACGAAGCCGAACAGCCCCAGCGCGCCCGCGCCCAGAAAGAACCCCAGCCCCTTCACCGCGTTCTTCGACCCGGTCAGCCAGGCCACCCAGCGGAACAGCCCCGCCCCGTCGGGCGCCAGCACCTTCACCGCCGATTTCGACGACATCTTGGCCAGATCCTTGGCCACGCCCGACGCGCCCTGCACCAGCATGACGAAGACGACCGAGGCCGCGACCGTCCACCCGGGATCGAGCTGCGCCAGCGCCAGCAGCGCGAGTATCTGCAGCGCCAGCCCCGCATAAAGCGTGCTGGTCAGCCCGAACCGCGCCGCGATCCAGCCCGCCGACAGGTTGGTGACGATCCCCGCCACCTCATAAAGCAGGAACAGCCAGGCCAGTTGCAGGGGCGAGAAACCGAGGGTGTGGAAATGCAGCAGCACCAGCATGCGCAGTGCGCCGTCGGTCAGCATGAAGGCCCAATAGGCCGCCGTCACCGCCACATAGGCGGCCAGACCCCGCGGCCGCGGGTCGGCAAGGGTCACGCCGCCCCCACCATCAGCGCCACATCGACCAGCCGATGCGCATAGCCCATCTCGTTGTCGTACCAGGCGTAGACCTTCACCTGCGTTCCGTTCACCACCATCGTCATCGGCCCGTCCACGATACCCGACCGGGTGTCGTTCACATAGTCGCAGGACACCAGCGGCCGGTCCTCATAGCCCAGTATCCCCTGCAGCGGCCCCTCGGCGGCGGCGCGGAACATCGCGTTCACCTCCTCCACAGTGGTCTCGCGCGCCATCTCGAACACCGCGTCGGTGATCGAGGCGTTGAGGAGCGGCACCCGGATCGCATGGCCGTTCAGCCGCCCCGTCAGTTCCGGGTAGATCAGGGTGATCGCCGTGGCCGAGCCGGTGGTCGTCGGGATCAGGTTCATCAGCGCCGACCGCGCGCGGCGCAGATCCTTGGCCGGGCGATCCACGATGGTCTGGCTGTTGGTCACGTCATGCACGGTGGTGATCGACCCGTGGCGGATGCCGATGCTCTCGTGCAGCACCTTCACCACCGGGGCGAGGCAATTGGTCGTACAGCTCGCCGCGGTCACGATCCGATGCCGCGCGGGGTCGAAGATGTCGTGATTCACCCCATAGACGATGTTCGCCGCCGCCGCCTCCTTCACTGGGGCAGAGACGACGACGCGTTTCACCCCGGCATCGAAATAGGGTTGCAGCTTCTCCGCCGTCTTGAACGCCCCGGTGCAGTCTATCACCACGTCCACACCCGCCAGCGGCAGATCGACTATCCGCTTTGCCGCCGTCACAGGAATCCGCTGCCCGTCGATGACGACGGCATCGGCATCATGGCCGAATGTCGCCGGCCAGCGCCCGTGCACGCTGTCGAACTCCAGCAGATGCGCATGCATCGCCGGATCGCCCACCGCATCGTTGACGAAGGCCACCTCTGCCCCGCGTTCCAGCATCGGGCGCAGGGCCAGCTTGCCGATCCGGCCCAGCCCGTTCAGTGCGAATGTGGTCATCGGTCCGCCCTCCACTCGCCGGGGGCCTAGACCGCGGATGTGACAGCGGCGTGACGGTCAGGAGGAATCGCGCCAGCGGTTGACCATCGGATAGCGCCGGTCCAGCCAGAAGGCGCGGCCCGTCAGCCGGGTGCCCGGCGCGGCCTGGAACCGCTTCCATTCCGAGGTGAAGATCAGCCGTTCCACCTTGCGCACCGTGTCGGCGTCGAAGCCCTGCGCCACCACCTCGGCCACCGACAGGTCGTCATCGACCAGCCCCTGCAGGATCGCGTCCAGCACCGGATAGGGCGGCAGGCTGTCCTCGTCCTTCTGATCGGCGCGCAACTCGGCCGTGGGCGGCTTGTCGATGACGCGGGGCGGGATCACCTGCCCCTCCGGCCCCTTCATCCACGGGCGGTGGTTGGCGTTGCGCCAGCGGCAGGTTTCGAACACGCGGGTCTTGTAGAGATCCTTGATCGGATTGTAGCCCCCCGCCATGTCGCCATAGATCGTGGCATAGCCCACCGCCACTTCGGACTTGTTGCCGGTGGTCAGCAGCATCGCCCCGAACTTGTTCGACAGCGCCATCAGCAGCAGGCCGCGCAGGCGCGACTGGATGTTTTCTTCCGTCAGATCGGGCTCGGTGCCCGCGAACAGCGGCGCCAGCGCCTCGGTCACCGCCGCGCGCGGCCCGTCGATGGCGATGGTATCCAGCCGGCAGCCGAGGCCGCGCGCCACCCCTTCCGCATCCTCCAGCGATCCGGCGCTGGTGTATTCCGACGGCAGCATCACGCAGTGCACATTCTCCGGCCCCAGCGCATCCGCCGCAATCGTCGCCACGATGGCGCTGTCCACGCCGCCCGACAGGCCCAGCACGGCGCGGCTGAAGCCGCTCTTGCCGACATAGTCGCGCACGCTTTCCACCATCGCGCGATAGTCCTGCTCCCACTCGTCGGGGATGCGCGCCTTCTCGCCCGCCTCGGCCCGCCAGCCCTCGCCGTCCTGCACGAAATCCACATGGGCCAGCGCCTCGTCGAACAGCGGCATCTGCACCGCCAGCCCGCCGCCGGGGTTCAGGACGAAGCTGCCGCCATCGAACACCTGATCGTCCTGCCCGCCGACCATGTTCAGATAGACCAGCGGCAACCCGGTCTCGACCACGCGGGCGACCATCAGGTTGATCCGCGTATCCAGCTTGCCCCGGTGATAGGGTGACCCGTTCGGCACCAGCAGCAGCTCGGCCCCGGATTCCGCCTGCGTCTCGGCCACGTCCGGGTACCAAGCATCCTCGCAGATCGGCGTGCCGATGCGAATCTTCTCCAGCCGGAAGGGGCCGGAGATCGGCGCCTCGACATACAGCCGATGCTCGTCGAAGACCTCGGTATCGGGCAGGTGGTGCTTGCGCACGGTGGCTGTGACCTTGCCGCCCGACAGCACGAACCAGGCGTTGTAGCGGTTGCCGTCGGCGGCCAGTTCTGGCGCGCCGATGCCGATGGCGGGGCCGTCGGCGCAATCGCGCGCAAGGTTTTCCAGATGCTTTGCCACATCGTGCAGAAAGGCCGGGCGCTTGGCCAGATCCTGCGGCTGATAGCCCACCAGGAACATCTCGGGCAGGGCCAGCATGTCGGCACCCGCCTCGCGCGCCGCCGCCCAGGCCTTGCGGGCGCGGGCGACGTTGCCGGCCAGATCGCCCACCACGGGGTTCAGTTGCGCCAGCGTCAGGCGGAAACGGTCGGCCATGCCTGCCCTCTCTCATGCGGCGCGCGGGTCGCGCCAGCGGTCTATCTAGCAGCTTGTCCGGCGGTTGGAACCCACGCCATTTCCGCACCCCCCGCAAAGGCTTGCCAGCCCCCAACCGGTCCCGTACCTTTCCCGCGCCCGGATCGGGGCTGACAGGGGGACGAAGGAATGCGTTTCGGCATAGTCGCGATGGCAGCACTGGCACTTTCGCTTGCGCCACCCGCCCTTGCCCAGTCCGAGGGCGAGGTCGTCACCAAGCAATATGACGACGGCGGCGTCTACGAGGGCACGTTCCGCGACGGCCGCCAGCACGGCCAGGGCACCTACAGCCTGCCCAACGGCTACGAATATACCGGCGAATGGCAGGACGGGCAGATCACCGGCCAGGGCCGCGCGCGGTTCACCAACGGCGCGGTCTATGAGGGCAGCTTCCTGTCCGGCAACCCGCATGGTCAGGGCACGATGACCTTCGCCGATGGCGGCAGCTATTCCGGCGACTGGGTCGAGGGGCAGATGACCGGCGAAGGCCGGATCGACTATGCCGACGGCACGGTCTACGAGGGCGGCTTCCTGAACGGCCGCCCCCACGGCACCGGCCGGATGGAGACGCAGGCCGGCTTCGTCTATCAGGGCGACTGGGTGGAGGGCGTGCAGACCGGGCAGGCCAGCATCACCTATCCCGACGGCTCCACCTATGTCGGCGCCGTGGTCGAGGGCCAGCGCCAGGGCCAGGGCCGGATCGACATGCCCGACGGCATGACCTACGAGGGCGACTGGCAGGACGGCCAGATCACCGGCACCGGCGTGCTGACCAGCGCCGCGGGCGATGTCTACACCGGCCCGCTGGAGGGCGCGGTGCGCACCGGCGAGGGGCGGATCGACTATCCCGACGGCGCGGTCTACGAGGGCGGCTTTCTGGCCGACCGCCGCCATGGGCAGGGCCGGCTGACCGCCGCCGATGGCTACACCTATCAGGGCGAATGGCTCGACGACCAGCAGCACGGGCAGGGCCGCGCCGAATGGCCGGACGGATCTGTCTACGAGGGCACCTTTGCCGAGGGCGCGGCCCATGGCACCGGCACCATCACCCATCCCGACGGCGGCAGCTACGAAGGCGACTGGCGCGGCGGCGTGATGGAGGGGCGGGGCATCGCCCGCTACCCTGACGGCGCGATCTACGAGGGCGATTTCGTCGCCGGGCGCTTTCACGGCCAGGGCCGCCTGACCCGCGCCGACGGGTCGAGCTATGACGGCGACTGGCAGAACAGCCTGCGCCACGGCCAGGGCACGGCCGTGGCCGCCGATGCCACGGTCTATACCGGCGGCTTCGTCGATGACGCCCGTTCCGGGCAGGGCGTGATGGAGATGCCCAACGGCTTCCGCTACGAGGGCGAGTGGCTGGCGGGCCAGATGCACGGGCAGGGCATCGCCACCTATCCCGGCGGCGATGTCTATGAGGGCGAGTTCCGCGCCGACCAGCGCCACGGCCAGGGCGTGCTGCGCTACGCCAGCGGAGAGGAACTGGGCGGCACCTGGGAAGAGGGCGCGCTGACCGTCCGCACCCCCGACCCCGAGGAGGAGGCGGAGGACGACGCCGAAAGCGGCGAGGAAGGTGGCGCAGAGGACACCGAGACCGACACCGCGCCCGACGCCGCCGAGGACGCGCCCGAAGAGGCCGCCGACTGACCCCCCTGTTGCCCCGCCCCCGCGCCCCCTATCTTGACCCCATGACAGGGGGACGGGCGTGGTAATCGGCAGAGTGACGGACGCGATCACCCGGCGGGTCGAGGCGATGGGCGACGCCGTGTCCGAGGCGTTCTTTGAACCCGTCCTGCGGCTGGGCGTCACCGGCCTGTCGCGCGCGGGCAAGACGGTGTTCATCACGTCCCTTGTGGCGAACCTGCTGGACCGGGGGCGGATGCCGGGGCTGGCGGGCGCGGCCACCGGCCGGGTCCGCGCGGTCTGGCTGCAACCCCAGCCCGACCTGACCCTGCCGCGCTTCGACTACGAATCCCACATGGCGGCGCTGACCGGCGACGCCCCGCGCTGGCCCGACAGCACCCGCGCGATCTCGGAACTGCGCCTGTCGTTCCGGGTCCAGCCCTCGGGCATGCTGGGCGCGGTCTCGGGGCCGCGCACGGTCCATCTGGATATCGTGGACTATCCCGGCGAATGGCTGCTGGATCTGGCGCTGCTGGACCGCGCCTATGCCGACTGGTCGGCCGCCACGTTGGACCGCATCGCCCGGCGCCCGCAGGCCGCCGATTACCTTGCGCTGGCGGCCGAAGCGGACGGATCGGCGAAACACGACGAAGCCACCGCCCGCCAACTGGCCGAGGCTTACACCGCCTACCTTGCCGCCGCCCGCGCGGCCGGCTTCTCCGACTGCACGCCGGGGCGCTTCCTGCTGCCGGGCGACCTTGCCGGTTCTCCGGTCCTGACCTTCGCGCCGCTGCCCCCCGGCCCGGCCCCGCGCGGATCGCTGGCCCACGAAATGGCGCGGCGCTACGACGGCTATCGCGCCCAGGTCGTCCGCCCCTTCTTTCGCGACCATTTCGCCCGGATCGACCGGCAGGTGGTGCTGGTCGATGTGCTGACCGCGATCCATGCCGGGCCAAGGGCGGTCGAGGACATGCGCCGCACCCTGTCCGAGATCCTCTCGGCCTTCCGCCCCGGTCGCAACGCCTGGCTGTCGCAACTGCTGCGCGGCCGCCGCGTCGAACGTATCCTGTTCGCCGCCACCCGCGCCGACCACCTGCACCAGTCCCAGCACGGGCGCATGGCCGCGATCATCCGCGCGCTGCTGCGCGACGCCGCCAACCGCGCCGATTTCGCCGGGGCGCGGACCGAGGCCATGGCCATCGCCGCCCTTCGCGCCACGACCGAGGAGACGCGGCCCCATGACGGCGGCACGCTGGACCTCGTGCGCGGCACCGTGGCCGAGACCGGGCGGCAGGCGGCCTTCTATCCCGGCGAACTGCCCGACGACCCCGCCCGCCTGCTGTCCCCGGCCCGCGAGGGGGCAGAGGGTTGGCTCGATGGCGACTATGGCGCGATGGTCTTTGCACCGCCGCGCCTGACGCTGAAACCCGGCGACGGCCCGCCGCATATCCGCCTCGACCGCGCCGCCGAATTCCTGTTCGGCGACCGGCTCAGATGAGGGAGCGCCTGCCATGACCCAGCGCCCGCGCGGCCCGGTGATCCTTGACCTCGACGGCGAGGCCCCGAACCCGGCCGAGGCCCCGCCCGTCACCGACGCCCCCGATACCGGCCCGGCGGCGATGCAGACCGCCGCGATGCTGGCCGCGCGCCCCCGCTCGAAACTCGGGCGGTTCTTCTGGGCCTCGTTCCTGTCGCTCCTGACGCTGGTGCTCTCGCTCGCCGCCTGGGATTTCGTCACCGGGCTCTTGTCGCGCAATGCAGCCCTTGGCTGGCTCGCCTTTGCCCTGACCGGCGCGGTGCTGCTGGCGGTTCTGGCTCTGGCGGCGCGCGAGGCGGCGGGTTTCGCGCGGCTCAAACGCCTCGACCGGCTGCGCGAAGGCGCCGATGCCGCGCTGGCCGATGGCGACGTGAAGCGCGCCCACGCCACGCTGGATGCGCTGGTGACGCTCTATTCCCACCGCGCCGATACCGCCTGGTCCCGCGCGCGGCTGGCCGAGCGGCGGGGTGAGGTGATGGATGCCGACACCCTGCTGACCCTGGCCGAGGCCGACCTGATGGCCCCGCTGGATCAGGCCGCACGGAAAGAGGTGGAGGCCGCCGCCCGGCAGGTCGCCGCCGTCACCGCGCTGGTGCCGCTGGCGCTGGCCGATGTGGCCGTGGCGCTTCTGGCCAATATGCGGATGATCCGCCGGGTGGCCGAGATCTATGGCGGCCGCGCGGGCACGCTGGGCGCATGGCGGCTGACGCGCACGGTGCTGGCGCATCTGGTCGCCACCGGCGCGGTGGCTGTGGGCGACGACATGGTGGCCTCCTTTGCCGGTGGCGGGCTCCTTTCCAAGGTCTCGCGCCGGTTTGGCGAGGGCGTGGTGAACGGCGCCCTGACCGCCCGTGTCGGCGTCGCAGCGATAGAGGTCTGCCGCCCCCTGCCGTTCCGCGCCCTGCCGCCGCCCCGCGTCCGCAACCTGCTCAGCCGCGCCCTGACCGGGGTCTTTCCCGGCACGGGATAGGGGGCGGGGGCGCTGGCGGGCACCCCGAAACCGGGCCGAAACCGCCCGGAAAGACTTAAGGGCAGGTTAACAGAAAATGCGAAATCTTTTGATTTCAAAGGCTTGATTTTTTGGGCAACTTGCCCAAACCGTGCCCACCCCCCTCTGGACCGCCCCGCGCCCGCGCCGTATAAGCCGCCCATGACCCGGAATCCCGCCATCGGCCAGCGAATTACCCGCCCGGCGCTCTGACCCCGTCAGAGCGACCGGGAACCTGCCTGTCCGAAATTCCCCAAGGATCGCCCCGATGAGCGTTGAGACCAAAGACCTGCCCGACTACCGCGACACCGTCTTCCTGCCGAAAACCGACTTCCCCATGCGCGCCGGCCTCCCCGCCCGCGAACCCGCCTGGCTGACCCGGTGGGAGGAGATGCGCCTTTATGACCGCCTGCGCGAAAAGAAGGACCGCCCCCCCTTCATCCTCCACGACGGCCCCCCCTACGCCAACGGCCACCTGCATATCGGCCACGCCCTGAACAAGATCCTCAAGGACATGGTGGTGCGCTCCCAGCAGATGATGGGCCACGACGCCCGCTACGTCCCCGGCTGGGACTGCCACGGCCTGCCCATCGAATGGAAGATCGAGGAACAGTACCGCGCCAAGGGCCTCGACAAGGACGAGGTCAACGTCGTCGATTTCCGCCAGGAATGCCGCCGCTTCGCCGAACACTGGATCGACGTTCAGCGAGAGGAATTCAAACGCCTTGGCGTCACCGGCAAATGGGACGACCCCTACCTGACCATGGACTACCATGCCGAGGCCGTGATCGCGGCGGAGTTCATGACATTCCTGATGAACGGCACGCTCTACCAGGGCTCCAAACCCGTAATGTGGAGCCCGGTGGAAAAGACCGCGCTCGCCGAAGCGGAGGTGGAGTATCACGACCATCAGAGCCATCAGGTGTGGGTGCGGTTTCCGGTGATTGAAAAGCGCGGCCAGTACAGTCTTGATGAGCTAGGTGAGGGAGATTCCTCCTACGCCGCAAACAAGTATGCTGACGCTTCGGTCGTCATCTGGACAACGACCCCTTGGACAATTCCGCAGAACCGAGCTGTCGCTTTCAATCATGACATCTCCTACGGGCTCTACGAAGTAACGGAGGTGGCCGAGAATAGCTCAGCTAAGGTTGGCGAAGCTTTCATTCTCGCTGACAAACTCGCTCAAGCTGTATTGGATGCTGCGAAGGCAAAAGCTGTCAGATTGGCCAAATGCCGCTCGACGGACTTTGAGCGTTTTATATTGGCCCACCCCTTCCGGGGCGTGGACGGCACCAACGGTGAATGGGACTATCCCGTCCCCCTGCTCCCCGCCGACCACGTCACCGACGAGGCCGGCACCGGCTTCGTCCATACCGCCCCCAGCCACGGCGACGACGACTATCAGATGGGCCTGAAGTTCAACCTGACTATGACCCACAACGTGCTTGAAGATGGCAGCTTCCGCGCCGACCTGCCGCTGTTCGGCGGCCAAGCCATCCTGACGGCCGAGGGGAAAGAGGGCCCCGCCAACGTCAGCGTCATCAAGCAACTTGCCTATGCCGGTGCGCTCTTCGCCAAGGGCAAGCTGAAACACTCCTACCCGCACTCCTGGCGGTCCAAGGCGCCGCTGATCTACCGCAACACGCCGCAGTGGTTCGTCGCCATCGACCGCAAACTGGACGACGGCATGGGCGAACACGGCGACACGATCCGGGAACGCGCGCTGACCTCCATCGACGAACTGGTCACATGGACCCCGCCCACCGGCCGCAACCGGCTGCATTCGATGATCGCCGCCCGCCCCGACTGGGTGCTGTCCCGCCAGCGCGCCTGGGGCGTGCCGCTGACCTGCTTCACCCGGCGCGGCGTGCTGCCCACCGACCCCGACTTCCTGCTTCGCGACGAGCAGGTGAACGCCCGCATCGTGGCAGCGTTCGAGGCCGAGGGCGCCGACGTCTGGTACAAGCCCGGCTTCAAGGAGCGGGTGCTGGAGGGGCTGCACGAGCCTGACGCCTACGATCAGGTTTTTGATATACTCGACGTGTGGTTCGACAGCGGCTCCACCCACGCCTTCGTCCTGCGCGACCGCAAGGATGGTGCGGCGGACGGCATCGCGGATCTCTATCTGGAAGGCACCGACCAGCACCGCGGCTGGTTCCACTCGTCCATGCTGCAGGCCTGCGGCACAAAGGGCCGCGCGCCCTATCGCGGCGTGCTGACCCACGGCTTCACGCTGGACGAAAAGGGCATGAAGATGTCCAAGTCGCTCGGCAACACCGTCGCCCCGCAAGAGGTGATCGAGGAATACGGCGCCGATATCCTGCGCCTCTGGGTGGCACAGGCGGACTATACGGTCGACCTGCGCATCGGGAAGGAGATCCTGAAGGGCACCGCCGACAGCTACCGGCGGCTCAGGAACACCCTGCGCTTCATCCTCGGCAACCTCGATAGCTGGTCGGCCGAGGAGGCGGTCGCACCCGCCGACATGCCAGAACTGGAACGCTGGGTGCTGCACCGTCTGGCGGAACTGGAAACCCAGGTGCGCAAGGGCTACGCCGCCTACGATTTTCAGGGCGTGTTCCAGCGGCTGTTCAACTTCGCCACCGGCGATCTGTCGTCGTTCTACTTCGACGTGCGCAAGGACGTGCTCTATTGCGACGCCGCCGACAGCCCGCGCCGCCGCGCCGCGCGCACGGTGCTGGACATCCTGTTCCACCGGCTGACCACCTGGCTTGCGCCCGCGCTGGTCTTCACGATGGAGGATGTGTGGCTCTCGCGCTTCCCCGACAGCGACGGATCGGTTCATCTGCAGGATTTCCCCGACACCCCCGCCGACTGGCTGGACGAACCCTTGGCCGCGAAATGGTCCGGCGTGCGCCAAACCCGCCGCGTCGTCACCGCCGCGCTGGAGGTCCAGCGCACCGCCAAGACCATCGGCGCGAGCCTTGAGGCCGCGCCGGTTGTCCATGTGCGCGACGAGGCGGTGCTGAAGGCGCTGAAGACGGTGAACTTCGCCGATGTCTGCATCACCTCGGACATCGTGCTGACCGGCGACCCGATCCCGCCCAGCGCCTTTCGCCTGCCAGAGGTTCAGGGCGTCGGCGTGGTGTTCGAAACCGCCGATGGCGAGAAATGCGAGCGGTGCTGGAAGATCCTGCCCGACGTTGGCAACCACGCCCACCCGGGCACCTGCAAACGCTGCAACGACGCGCTGGGCTGACCGCCCGGCGCGTCGCAGCGCGCCTCAGTGCCCGAGGATCTGGCTGAGGAACAGCTTCGTCCGCTCGGACTTCGGATGCAGGAAGAACGACTCGGGCTCGTTCTGCTCCACGATCTGGCCCTGATCCATGAAGATCACCCGGTTCGCCACCTGCCGCGCAAACCCCATCTCGTGGGTGACGCAGATCATCGTCATCCCCTCTTCCGCCAGGCTGATCATGGTATCCAGAACCTCCTTGATCATCTCGGGGTCGAGGGCGGAGGTCGGTTCGTCGAACAGCATGATCCGCGGCTTCATGCAGAGCGAGCGCGCGATGGCAACGCGCTGCTGCTGTCCACCCGAAAGCTGACCGGGGTATTTCAGCGCCTGTTCGGGGATCTTCACCTTTTCGAGGAAATGCATCGCAATCTCCTCGGCCTCCTTCTTCGGCGTCTTGCGCACCCAGATCGGCGCCAGGGTGCAGTTTTCCAGGATCGTCAGATGCGGGAACAGGTTGAAATGCTGGAACACCATCCCGACCTCGGAGCGCACCTTGTCGATGTTCTTCAGGTCGTTGCTGAGTTCGGTGCCATCCACCACGATCTGCCCCGACTGATGCTCTTCCAGCCGGTTGATGCAGCGGATCAACGTGGATTTGCCCGAGCCCGAGGGGCCGCAGACCACAATCCGTTCGCCCCGCATAACGGTCATGTTGATGTCGCGCAGCACGTGGAAGGTGCCGTACCACTTGTTCATGTTGGAAATCTGGATGGCGACCTCATCGGTCACCTTCATCGCGCTGTAGTCGATCTTGCGCTCTACGGCCAGTTCCGGTTGTACGAGTTCGGGCTCTGCCATGGCGGGCTCCTTAACGATGGTCCGTCTTCAGCTTGCGCTCCAGATACATGGAGTAGCGCGAGATGCCGAAGCAGAAGATGAAGAACAGCGCACCGATGAAGATGAACAGCTCCCAATAGATGCCGTTCCAGTTGGTGTCGGCGCGGATGGCGTTCGACAGGCCGATCGGGTCAAGCAGGCCGATGAAGACGACAAGCGTGGTGTCCTTGAAGAGCCCGATGAAGGTGTTGACGATGCCGGGGATGGAGATTTTTAGCGCCTGCGGCAGGATGATCAGCCGCATCGATTTCCAGTAGTCCAGACCCAGTGAATCCGCCGCCTCGTACTGGCCCTTGGGCAGGGCGGCGAGACCGCCGCGGATCACCTCTGCCATATAGGCCGCGGCGAACAGGGTCACCATGATGATCACCCGCAGGATCAGGTCGAAGCTGGTCCCCGGCGGCAGGAAGTAGTTCAGAAGCAGCGAGGCGGTGAACAGAAGCGTAATCAGCGGCACGCCCCGGATGAACTCGATGAATCCCACGCAGACCGTCTTGATCAGGAACATGTCCGACTTGCGCCCCAGCGCCAGCAGGATGCCCATCGGCAGCGACAGCGAGATGCCGGTGACGCCGATGATGATCGACAGCATGAAGCCGCCGAAATCACGACTGCGGGTTTCCTGAATCGCAATCGGGATCAGATCCTGAAGCACGCCGGCAGCCGGGCCACTGAACGTCAGCCACCATACCACAGGCGCCAGGATCGCGCCGACAGTGCCCAGGATCGCCGAGACCGGCGCCAGCACGCGAAACACGCCGTAGCCGACCGCAAAGCCCGCCAGCACCATGAGCGGCCCCCAGATCGAACCACCCCACAGCAGCCAGTAGGCGAGCGCCGGGTAGACGATGCTGAACCACAGCATCTGGCGCGGCACCTGGGTGAACAGGATCGGCGCAAGCGCCACGAACATCAGCACCAGCGTCAGGTTGGGGCGCCAGTAAAGCTCTCGCGGGTAGAACCCGTAGAGCAGTTGCTGCCAGCGGTCGTTGATGACCGCGAAGCAGGCGCCTTCGGTGCCAGCAAGAATCTCGCGGCACTCCGCCAAGCTGCCGGCGTTCCACACGGAGTTGGCGAACCACGGCCCGACATGCGACAACAGCCAGAAGACGAAGTAGAGCGACAGAACCGTCAGAAGGCTGTTCAGCCAGCCCGAGAACAGATTCTCGCGCATCCACTTGATCGCGCCGGATTCGGTCACCGGCGGCGTCTGTTCCGGCAGCATCGTGTCACGAACGTAGGCGACGGTCTGGGCGTGGGTGTCGCTCATCTCAGCGCTCCCGCAGTTTGACGCGGTTGTTGTAGACGTTCATGCCCGCCGAGATCAGCAGGCTGATCATCAGGTAGATCAGCATCATCAGCAGCATCCCCTCCAGCTCTCGTCCGGTCTGGTTGATGGTGATGCCGCCGAGGGTCGACCGCAGATCCATGTAGCCCACCGCCAGCGCCAGAGAGGTGTTCTTGGTGATGTTGAGATACTGCGAGATCAGCGGCGGGATGATGACCCTGAGCGCCTGCGGCAGGATAACCAGCCGCATCGTCTTGCCGGGCCGCAGGCCCAGCGCAAACGCCGCTTCGGTCTGCCCGCGCGAAATGGCAAGAATCCCCGCCCGCACGTTCTCGGCGATGAAGGCACCGGTATAGATCGACAGCGCCAGCCACATGGCGATGAACGAGTTGCGGATATGCGTGCCGCCAGAGAAGTTGAAGCCGGCAAGTTCCGGGTGCCCCCAGTGCAGGCCCAGCGCGTAAAGCAGAACGATCAGCGGGCCGAACAGCACCAGCAGGCTTTTCCACCAGGTCTTGGGCCGGTCGCCGGTGGCTTCCTGCACTGCGGTGGCATGGCGCAGCAGCCGCATATGCGCGTAGAATCCGGCCAGAAGCACCGCCACGATGGCCAGCAGGTCGGTGCTGATCAGAAAGATCCCGACATCAATGCTGCCGAGGCTGTTGGAAAACAGCGGTTCCGGCACATAGACACCGCGGTTCGTAACCGCGACGGTATCGAAGAGGATCATGTTCGACGCCGCATCCTCGCCCCGGAAAGCACTGGGCGGGGGCATCGATTCGGTCATGATCGCAAAGAAGATGATGATCCACAGCAGCGTCGGGATGTTGCGAAACATCTCCACATAGACCGTCATCAGGCGCGAGACGATCCAGTTCTTTGACAGCCGCAGAACCCCGGCGATGACGCCGATCACCGTGGCGGTGATGCAGGACACGACTGCCAGCAACAGCGTGTTCAGCAGGCCCACCAGCATCGCCCGGCCATGGGTGCTGTCGGACGTGTATTCGATCAGGCGCTGGTTGATGTCATAGCCCGCGCGCGTTCCCAGGAAGCCAAAGTTGAAATCCTTGCCCAGCGTGCGCAGGTTCTGAACCGTGTTGTCGATCAGCCAGGCCGCGCCGGCCATCAGCAGGAACAGGAACACCACCTGTATCGTCATCGACCGATACCGGGTGTCGTAGAGCAGCATGCTCACCCGAAACGACTCTCTCGGCGGCTCGGTTATCACGGCCATGCGCATTTACCCCCTGGTCCGGCCTGACGTTTGCGTTCTTCTGCGTGACCGCAGCGACCGGATTCTTTGGATCAGGTATGAAAAGGGCGCGCCTTGGCGCGCCCTTTCCGGTATTCGGCTCAGCGGAACGGCGGTGCGTAGAGCAGCCCGCCCTGGGTCCACTGCGCGTTCAGACCGCGCGCCAGACCGATCGGCGTGCCTTCACCGATGGTCGCGGCAAAGATCTCGCCGTAGTTGCCGCCCGCCGCGATGGCGCGCTTGGCCCATTCGTTGTCCAGCCGGAACATCGCACCCAGATCACCCTCGTTGCCCAGCAGGCGGTTGATCTCGGGGTTGTTGGTGCCCGCGGCCAGCTCTTCCAGATTGGCCGAGGTCACGCCCAGTTCTTCCGCCGCGACCAGCGCGTTGAAGGTCCAGAACACGATGTCCGCCCATTCCTCGTCACCATGGCGCACGAGCGGTCCCAGCGGCTCTTTCGAGATGACTTCCGGCAGAACCACATGGTTTTCAGGGTCGGCAAAGGTCGCCCGCGTGGCGGCCAGACCCGACACGTCGGTCGTATAGACGTCGCAGGCACCGGCAAGGTACTGCTGCTGCGCCTCGGCGTTGGTTTCGATCGGAACCGGCTCATAGTTCATGTTGTTGGAGCGGAAATAGTCCGCCAGGTTCAGCTCGGTGGTGGTGCCGGTCTGGATGCAGACCGTGGCGCCGTCCAGTTCCTTGGCCGAGGAAACGCCAAGATCGCGGCGCACCATGAAGCCCTGACCGTCATAGTAGTTCACGCCCGTGAAGGTGAACTTCAGGTCCACGTCGCGGCTGAAGGTCCAGGTGGTGTTGCGCGCCAGCATGTCCACCTCGCCCGAGGCGAGGGCGGAGAAGCGGGTCTGGCCCGTGGTTCCCACGAAGTTGACGGCCATCGGATCGCCAAGCACCGCGGCGGCCACGGCGCGGCAAACCGCAACGTCAAAGCCCTGCCAGACGCCGTTGGCGTCGGGCGCCGAGAACCCGGCGAGGCCGGTTGACACGCCGCAGTTCAGCTCGCCGCGCGCTTTCACGTCGTCAAGCGTGGCGGCAGCCGCCGCGCCAGCCATCAGCCCGGCCGCGGTGAGCGTGCCAAAGAGTACGGATTTTCTCATGCTTACCTCTTCCTGATCGTCCGCCCTGTCGGCGGGCGTGTTTTGCAACCCCATAGCGGGTCAAAGCGATGCTGTGAGACAACTCAGCAGTCGCAGTGCGGTCAAGCATGGAACACTTGAAATCTCTGCGTCAAGACCGATGGCCGCTTTAGCAGGCGCGAATGCCGCTTTAGCAGGCACTGCGCGTGCAATGGCTGTTTTCAGTTCCCGCCAAGGGCGAGTTCGTGGAACCGAAAGGCATCAAGGAAGGCCGCCCGCTTCAGCGCCGCCGCGGCCGCGGCCTCCTCATCCGTGCCCCAGAGTTCCGCCTGCCAGTCCTCGTCGATCCGAGACGTGGCCCACAGCGCCTCGGGCGTCGCATGGCCCCTGATCGTGGCGAAGCCGATGATCAGCGAGCCGGACAATGCCACCAGATCGTGAAACGCGGTCAGGGCAAAGGGGTCCAGCGCCCGCACCGCCGCGCGCAATCGCTCCAGACTCGCAGACGGCTGATCCACCGGAATCACCCCGGTCGTTACCACCAGCGGCGCGGACAGATCCCGCGCCGAAAAGGCCATCAGCGGATCCCAGGCCGCGGCCTGCCGCTCGACCAGCGCGCGGGGGCCGTCGGCGCGATAGCAGATCAGGTCCGACGCGCCGTAGTCGGCGATCAGCGTGGCCACCTCGTCGAACTGCCGCGTCACCTTGTCGATCGCGGAATTGGCGCTGCGCGTCATCGGCATCGTCTGCGGGCGCACCTCGCCTTCTTGCGCGCCCCATTCCTCGGCCACCGCCCGCGCCAGCGCGCGGGTCGGCAGGGAAAGCGGCGCCTTGGCCGGGGTCTTCACCGGGCGGCCGTCAAGCTCCACGGTGTATCGCCCGCCTACCTCGACCACATGCGCCGCCGTCCAGAATCGCCGCGCCGCCCAGCCGCTCATCCCCGCCACCACAGATCGGCCAGCGCCGGGGCAAGGTCGGCGAAATCCTCGATCAGCAGGTCGGCGCCCGCCGCGCGTAGCCGGTCCGGCGCGTGATAACCCCAGCCCACGGCCAGCGTGCGGAACCCCGCCGCCCGGCCCATGGCGATATCGTATTCGGTGTCGCCCACCATGATGCCGCGCGCCACACCCGTCTCGGCCGCCGCACGCATCAGCATCGACGGATGCGGCTTTGACGGATGATCGTCGGCCACCTGAGATGTCACGAAATAAGTGCCCAGATCATGTGCCCCCAGCACATGGTCAAGGCCCCGGCGCGATTTGCCCGTCGCCACCCCCATCAGCACCTCGTCGCGGGCGCGCAGCCCGTCCAGCGCCTCGCGGGCGCCGGGGTAGAGCGGCGCGGCCTCGGTCGCGCGGATGCCGGTGAAACCCTGCTTGTAGCTTTCGACCAGTCGCTCGATCTCGGCCCCCGGCAGGTTCGGCACCAGCGCCTGCATCGCCACCGGCAGCGACAGCCCGACGATGGACAGGATCGCCCCCCGTTCGGGAAGGTCATGCCCGCAATGCGCAAAGGCATGGGTCATCGCGCCGACGATATGATTCTGGCTGTCCAGCAGCGTGCCGTCCACGTCGAACACCACCAGCCGCAGATCCATCTCAGGCCTCCGCAAACGGGTCGGCGGGCACGTCGCCCTCGGCCCAGCCCATCGTCTTCCAGGTCCGCGCCATGTGGTCGGGCAGCGGCGCGGTGATCGTCACCTGCGCCTTGGTGATCGGATGGGTGAAGCTGATGGACCGCGCGTGCAGATGCAGCTTTCGGCTGATCTCGCCGCCCAGCTGCGCGCCCCAGCCGTCGCCCATGTTCTCCTGCCCCGAACCGCCGTACTTTCCGTCACCGGCAATGGGATGGCCGATCTCGGCCATATGGGCGCGCAACTGGTGCGTCCGCCCCGTCACCGGCACCAGCGCGACCCAGGCGGCGCGCCCCCCCAGCGCCGACAGCACGGCATAATCGGTGGTCGCGCGTTTCGCGCCCTCGACGGCGTCGATCTCTCCGGGGTGGATGGCGCGCATCTTCTCGCCCTCGCCGCGCCCGCCGCCGGGCGCCTTGACCAGACCGTAGCGGATCGTGCCCATGCGCGGCTTCGGCACACCGGCGACCACCGCCCAGTAAATCTTGCGGGTGTTTCGCGCGCGAAACGCTTCGGACAGGCGCCGCGCGATCCGCGCGGATCGCGCCAGCAGCAGCACGCCCGACGTGTCCTTGTCCAGCCGGTGCACGAGGCTGGGTTTCTCGGCCCGGCCGAACTTCAGCGCCTCGGCCAGTGCGTCCACATGCCGGTCACCCAGCCCGCTGCCACCCTGACTGGGCAGGCCCGGCGGCTTGTTGATGGCGATGATATGGTCGTCCTGCCACAGCACCGCCGCCTGGATCATCTCGGCGTCGGTCCGCGCGAGCGCGGGCTTCGCCGCAGGGGCCGGAGCGGGACTGTCGGGCAGCGGTGGGATGCGCACGACCATGCCCGTCTCCAGCCGGTGCGCGGCCTTCACCCGCCCGCCATCGACGCGGAGTTGGCCCGTCCGGCACATCTTTTCGACCGCGCCCTGCGTCACCTTCGGGAAACGCCGCTTCAACCAGCGGTCCAGCCGCGTCTCACCCTCCTCGGGGCGGACAGTCAGCATTTGCACCCCGCTCATGCCGCCACCCCCCGTACCGCCACCAGACCCGCCAGAAGCGCCATCAGCGAAAGGATGACCGAGATAACGACGTAGACCACCGCAGCCGCATGGTCGCCCCGTTCCCACATAAGGAAGGCGTCCAGCGAATAGGTGGAAAAGGTGGTGAACCCCCCCAGGATACCGGCCAGCAGGAACGGCGCGTAGCGCATCATCCCGCGTTCCATCAGCAGCGCGAAGAGCAGCCCCATCAGGAAGCAGCCCACGACGTTCGCGGCCAGCGTCCCCCAGGGAAAGCCGGTGCCGACCACCCGCGCCGCACCGACCGCGGTCAGGTAGCGCATCACCGCGCCGATGGCGCCGCCAAGGGCGACTTGCGAGAGGGTCCAGATCATGCGGCTTCTGTCGTCCCAAGGCGCCGGGATGTCAACGGCTGCTCATCGCCCCCGGTGCGCTGGGTTTAGTCCTTCCGCTGCCCGCGCAGCTTTGCGAAATAGTCTACCCGCTTCTTCAATTCCCGCTCGAACCCACGTTCGGGTGGGGTGTAGAATACCGGCCGCTTCATCGCCTCGGGGAAATAGTCCTGTCCCGAAAAGGCATCGGGCGCGTCATGGTCATAAGCATAGCCCGCGCCAAAGCCCTGATCCTTCATCATCTTGGTGGGTGCGTTCAGGATGTGCTTTGGCGGCGGCTCCGACCCCGTTTGCCGCGCCGTGGCCCGTGCTGCCTTGTAGGCGACATAGGCCGCGTTCGATTTCGGCGCCAGCGCCAGATAGACGACTGCCTGCGCCAGTGCCAGTTCGCCCTCTGGGCTGCCGAGCCGTTCATAGGTCTGCCAGCCTGACAGGCAGACATCCTGCGCCTGCGGATCGGCCAGTCCGATATCCTCGACCGCCATGCGGGTCAGGCGGCGGGCCAGAAAGCGCGGGTCCTCGCCGCCCTCCAGCATCCGCGCGAACCAGTAGAGCGCGGCATCAGGGTCCGACCCGCGCACCGATTTGTGCAGCGCCGAGATGAGGTTGTAATGCTCCTCGCCCGACTTGTCGTATTTCACCGCCCGGCGCATCAGCCGTTCGGCCAGCGCGTCACGGCCTAACGTCACATCCTCTCGCCACGCCGCCACCTGCTCGATCAGGTTCAGCAGCGCCCGCCCGTCGCCGTCGGCCATCTCCAGCAGCGCCTCGCGCGCCTCTCCTGTCAGCGGCAGCGCGCGGCCCAGATCCTTCTCGGCCCGCTGCGCAAGGCGTTCCAGATCGGCCAGCGACAGCCGGTCCAGCACGATCACCTGCGCCCGGCTGAGAAGGGCTGCGTTCAGTTCGAACGAGGGATTCTCGGTCGTCGCCCCGACCAGAACGATGGTGCCGTCCTCCATATGCGGCAGGAACCCGTCCTGCTGTGCCTTGTTGAAGCGGTGCACCTCGTCCACAAACAGAAGCGTGCCGTGCCCGTTCGTGCGCCTCAGCTTCGCGGCTTCGAACACCTTGCGCAGATCCTGCACGCCGCTGAAAATCGCGCTGATCTGCACGAAGGCGAGGTCGGTCTCGGCTGCCAGCAGCCGTGCGATGGTGGTCTTGCCCACGCCCGGCGGCCCCCAGAGGATCAGCGACGACAGGCTGCCCGACGCCAGCATCGCGCCCAGCGGCCCCTGCGCCGAGAGAACCTTGTCCTGTCCGATCACATCGGCCAGGGTGCGTGGACGCAGACGATCGGCCAGCGGACGCGTTGCGTCCGAGCGGGAATCATCGGGTTTCTGGTCGAACAAATCCGGCATCTTGCAAGCCTAGCGCGAGCGTAGAGCAGCGCAATGGCCCGCCCCTCCAAGGCCGAAACTGCTGCGCACGCACTATCCTTTTAGGCAGATTGAACGCCAGCCAAACAACCGTAGATTGGCATCACTGACAAGCAAGGTGATCGCGTGACGGATAGACAGACAAATATTGATGCCGATCTTTTCGCCAGGGTTATGGCGCTGCCATCGAGCCTGCGCCATGACGTGCTGAAGTTCATCGGGGCCACCCGTTCCGACACGGGCCAGGATCATCCTGTTCGGGTCGGCAAAGGCGGCAGCGAGCCGGGGCGGCATCCTTTCGCACCGGATAACTGAAATCCCCGAAACCCAGTACGAGAAAGCCCGCCTTCCGGCGGGCTTTTCGATTCGGATGTGCCGATGCGGGTCCGATCAATCCTCCGCGGCGAGCTCGGCTTCCTCGCGCTCGCGGTCGGCTGCGCCCTTGGCGGACGGATCGCGATCCACCAGTTCGATGATCGCCATCGGCGCCATGTCGCCATAGCGGAACCCGGCCTTCAGGATGCGCACGTAGCCGCCCTGGCGCTCCTTGTAGCGGTCGCCCAGCACCTCGAACAGTTTGGCGACATGCGCGTCCTGCTTCAGTTGCGCCGCCGCCATCCGGCGGGCGTGCAGGTCGCCGCGCTTGGCGAGCGTGATGAGCTTTTCCACCACCGGGCGCAGTTCCTTCGCCTTGGGCAGGGTGGTCTTGATCTGTTCGTGTTCGATCAGGCTGCCGGCCATGTTGGCGAACAGCGCCTTGCGATGTTCGTGGGTCCGGTTCAGGCGGCGGTATCCGCGGGCATGACGCATGTCTATCTCCTATCTTCGTTTTGCTTTGTCAGGCGATCCATGCGTGCGGATCGCTCTCCTTGGGGCGGGATGCCCGGGTGGTCTGGGGGCGGCGTGCCGCCCCCGGCCTCAGAACTGGTCCTCGAAACGCTTGGCCAGATCCTCGATGTTCTCCGGCGGCCAGTCCTCGACATCCATGCCGAGGTGCAGGCCCATGCCGGACAGCACTTCCTTGATCTCGTTCAGCGACTTGCGGCCGAAATTCGGGGTCCGCAGCATCTCTGCCTCGGTCTTCTGGATCAGGTCGCCGATGTAGACGATGTTGTCATTCTTCAGGCAGTTTGCGGAACGGACGCTCAGCTCCAGCTCGTCCACCTTCTTCAGCAGCAGCGGGTTGAACTCCAGCCCGTCGTCCATGCTGCCAGCGGTGGCGCTTTCCGGCTCCTCGAAGTTGACGAAGACCTGAAGCTGGTCCTGCAGGATGCGCGCGGCATAGGCCACCGCATCGTCCGGGCTCAGGCTGCCATCGGTCTCTACCTTCAGGGTAAGCTTGTCATAGTCCAGGACCTGCCCCTCGCGGGTGGGCTGCACTTCGTAGCTGACACGCTTCACCGGCGAGTAGATCGCGTCGACCGGGATCAGACCGATCGGCGCATCCTCGGGCCGGTTCTTGTCGGCGGCGACATAGCCCTTGCCGGTGTTGACGGTCAGTTCCATGAACACGCTGGCGCCGTCGTCCAGATGGCAGATGACGTGATCCTTGTTCAGGATCTCGATGCCATTCGATTCGGTGATGTCGCCGGCAGTCACGACGCCGGGGCCCTTGGCCGAGATCGACAGCCGCTTCGGCCCTTCGACCTCCATGCGGATTGCGACGCCCTTGAGGTTCAGGACGATGTCGGTCACGTCCTCGCGCACGCCCGCGACGCTGGAAAACTCGTGCAGCACGTTGTCGATCTGCACGCTCGTGATCGCCGCACCCTGCAGCGAAGACATCAGCACGCGGCGCAGCGCGTTGCCCAGCGTCAGGCCAAAGCCGCGCTCCAGCGGCTCGGCGATCACCGTCGCCTGACGCGCGGCATCTGCACCGGGGCGAACAACCAGTTGCGTCGGCTTGATCAGTTCCTGCCAGTTCTTGTGGATCATGCGTGTCGCCTCCATTCCTGTGCGCGGCCCATGTCCAAGATCGCGCACGCCCGAGGGTCAAATGACGAAACCGGGCCGCGCAGGTCGCGCGGCCCGGGAAATGTCCTGTCTGTTACACCCGGCGACGCTTCGGCGGGCGGCAGCCATTGTGTGCGATCGGCGTCACATCGCGGATCGAGGTGATGTTGAACCCGACGGCCGCCAGCGCGCGCAGCGCGCTTTCGCGGCCCGAACCGGGGCCCTGCACCTCGACCTCCAGCGTCTTCACGCCATGCTCCTGTGCCTTCTTCCCGGCATCTTCGGCAGCCAGCTGGGCGGCATAGGGCGTCGACTTCCGGCTGCCCTTGAAACCCATGGTGCCGGCCGACGACCAGGCAATCGCATTGCCCTGCACGTCCGAGATCAGGATCTTGGTGTTGTTGAAGGACGAGTTCACATGCGCCACACCAGCGGCGATGTTCTTGCGTTCCTTGCGCTTGATGCGCGTCTTGTCGCGTGCCATGTCCGAACCCTCCCCTTACTTCTTCTTGCCGGCAATGGCTTTTGCCGGGCCCTTGCGGGTGCGGGCGTTGGTGTGGGTCCGCTGGCCGCGAACCGGCAGGTTGCGGCGGTGCCGAAGACCGCGGTAGCAACCAAGGTCCATCAGCCGCTTGATGTTCATCTGCACCTCGCGGCGAAGATCGCCCTCGACGGTGAAGTTGGCATCGATATGCTCGCGGATCGCCAGCACTTCGCTGTCGGACAGCTCGTTAACACGGCGGGTCACGTCAACGCCCACGGCCTCGCAGATTTGCTTGGCCGAGGTATGTCCGATACCGGTTATGTAGGTCAGGGCGACGGGAACTCTCTTGCCCGTCGGAATGTTCACGCCAGCAATTCGGGCCACGCGGTCTTCCTTTTCGTTGCGGTTCCGTAGCGCCAGAACCTTTTTTCACAACTCTGGCCCGACGGTTTGCACCCCCGGACCGGTTCGCTCGTCTGTCAGTGGAATCCAGCCGTCAGGACGATTCTCTTGCGAGAGGGCGTGTCCTAGGCGGAATCGCCCATGCCGTCAAGGCCGATCAGGACGCATCCAGCAGGGAGGCGATCTGCCCGGCAACGCTCTCCACCTCGGCCAGGCCATCGACGCCGCGCAACAGCCCCTTGGCGTGGTAGTAGCCGATCAGAGGCGCCGTCTTGCGGTAGTATTCCATCAGCCTCTGGCGCAGGCTTTCTGCATTGTCGTCGGGCCGGCGGCGCAGGTCGGTTGACCCGCAGACATCGCAGACGCCAGGCTTCTGCGTCGGCTTCGTCCGGTCGTGATAGACCTCGCCGCAGTTCCCGCAGGTGAAGCGCCCCGAGATACGGTCGATCAGCGCGGCATCTTCCACCTGCATCTCGATAGCGGCGGCCAGCGAGCTTCCATGCCGGTCAAGCAGCGCCCCAAGCGCATCCGCCTGCGCGAGCGTGCGGGGAAAGCCGTCGAAGATGAACCCGCCCCCGGCGCCAGTCTCCAGCTTTTCCTCGATCAGGCCGATGACGATCTCGTCGGTGACCAGTTCGCCCCGTGCCATCACCTCGGCCACGCGCCGGCCGAACTCTGTTCCGCTCGACTGTGCCTCGCGCAGCATGTCGCCGGTGGAAAGTTGCACCATGCCGCGACGCTCTGTCAGAAGCCGCGCCTGCGTGCCTTTGCCGGCGCCCGGCGGGCCAAGAAGGATGATGTTCATCTGCGGCCCGGCGCCTTTGCTCCGCCCCCGCGCCGCTTGCCGCGCAGTTGCGACCGTTCCAGCAGACCCTCGTACTGATGCGCCAGCAGATGCGACTGCACCTGGCTGATCGTGTCCATCGTCACCGACACGACGATCAGCACGGACGTCCCGCCGAAGTAAAAGGGCACAGCATACTGGTTGCGCAGAACTTCCGGCAGCAGACAGACCAGAGCCAGATAACCGGAGCCCACCACCAGCAAACGCGTCACCACGTAATCCAGATACTCCTCGGTCCGCTTGCCCGGGCGGATGCCGGGTATGAAGCCGTTCTGGTTCTTCAGGTTCTCCGCCACATCCTCGGTCTTGAACGACACGTTGGCGGTATAGAAGTAGGTGAAGAAGACGATCATCACCGTGAAGAACAGCAGATAGAGCGGCTGTCCGGGTCCGAAATAGGCCATGATGGTGGACATGATCGGCCCGGTCTGCTGCCCCGAGAAGGTCGAGACCGTCACCGGTAGCAGCAGCAGCGAGGAGGCAAAGATCGCGGGAATGACCCCCGCCGGGTTCACCTTCACCGGCAGGTGGCTGGAGCCACCGTCATAGACCTTCATGCCGACCTGACGCCGAGGATACTGGATGTGAATCTTTCGAAGCGCCCGCTCCATGAACACTACGAAGGCAATGGTCACCACCACCAGAATCATCACCCCGATGATAACCGCGGGCGACAGCGCGCCCGACCGCCCCTGACTGAAGAACTGCGCCAAGGCGGACGGTATCTCGGCGATGATGCCGACAAAGATGATCAGAGAGATGCCGTTACCGACGCCGCGGGCGGTGATCTGCTCGCCCAGCCACATCAGGAACATCGTGCCGCCGACGAGCGTAATCACCGTTGATGCGCGGAAGAACCAGCCCGGATCGGTCACCAGATCACCGGCTTCAAGGCTGACCGCCAGGCCATAGGCCTGGAACGTCGCCAGGATCACCGTTCCATAGCGGGTATATTGGTTGATCTTCTTGCGGCCCTGCTCTCCCTCTTTCTTCAACTGGGCGAGAGACGGCACCATGGCAGTCATCAGCTGCACGATGATCGCGGCCGAGATGTAGGGCATGATGCCGAGCGCGAAGATCCCCATCCGGCTGATCGCACCGCCGGTGAACATGTTGAGCATGCCGCCGATACCCAGCGCGGCCTCGTCCATGAACTCTCGCAGCGCAATGCCGTCGATGCCGGGCACGGGGATGTAGGTGCCGAGCCGATAGACGATCAGAAGGCCCAGGGTGAAGAATATCCTGTGGCGCAGGTCCGTTGCCTTGGCCAGCGCACCCCAACTGGTGTTGGCGGCCATTTGCTCTGCAGCTGATGCCATATGACACGTCTCTTTCATGCAAGCGCCGCCGAACCGTTTCCCGGATCGGCGGCGCAGGAAAACCAGTGGTGATGTAAGCCGCGCTGGGGCGGCCTACAACCTCTTATTCGGCCGCCACTGCAGACGAAAGCGTGACGGATCCGCCCGCCTTCTCCACCGCCTCGACCGCCGATCTCGACGCGCCGCTCACGGTGAGCGTGACCTTCGAGGTGATCTCGCCCTTGGCGAGCACACGAACGCCGTCAAGGCTGCGACGCACCGCGCCGCTTGCAACCAGCGCCTCTTCGGTGATCGGCTGGCCCGCGTCCAGCTTGCCGGCCTCGATGAACTTCTGGATCAGGCCGAGGTTCACGACGGCAAAACTCTTGCGGTTCGGTTTGGTGAAGCCGCGCTTCGGCAGACGCCGATAGAGCGGCATCTGGCCACCCTCGTAGCCATGCAGCGCCACGCCCGAGCGGGACTTCTGGCCCTTGATCCCGCGCCCGGCGGTCTTGCCCTTGCCGGAGCCGGGGCCGCGCGCGACGCGCTTCTTCTTCCGGGTCGCCCCCGGATTGTCGTGCAGTTCATGCAATTTCATGTCGCATCTCCTTGGCCGGAATGACCCCCCTGCGACGGTTGGGATCAACGCGGCATTTCTTCGTTTACTTCATGGGCCGGTTCGGCCACCGCGGGGCAATACACCCTTGGCCCCCGCAAGGCAAGACGCAGCCGGATATCCTTGACGCGCCCCCGATCCGGGGACGCGCCGGAAGCTTTCAAGGAACCGGCCGGGAAGCCGTGCGATCAGGCGCTGGCGGGCCAGACGAAATCCGGCCGCAGCCCGCTGTACACGGGACGCCCGTCCGAGGGTTCGGGATAGCCTTTCGATTCGTCCCAGAACGCATGGTATGTGGCGTCGGGGAAAGCCCCGTCGTCATATCCCATGACATTTGGCACAGCGACGCGGATACGCTTCTGCTTGTCGTCCAACATCAGCACCGCGCCGCAATCAGCGCAGATACAAATCTCCAGCGGGCCATCCGGATTGTCGGCGTTGAAAGGCACACGCTTCATCGTGCCTTCATTCTCGGCCCTCACATCGCCGAAGTTGAAGAAGGCGACATGGGTCGTATGCTGGCCTGTGACCTTCTTGCAGACGTTGCAATGGCACTCGTGGTTGTCGATCGGTTCGGCTGATGCGCGCACGCGATGATGCTCGCAGCCTCCCTCATACGGGCTGGACATTCTATCCTCCTCCTGACGCCGTGCCGACGTTCCGACACGTCTCTCCATTTCACGTCAGACCGGCGCAGAAATCGACCCGGCAAAAGGTTGCATGCGCTGGCACAAAAAAGAACGCGCCCCAGAGCAGTCTGGGGCGCGTTACGATTTGATCTTGCGAAATTTTTCGAGTGATCGGCGGCGTCAGCCGCGTTCCTCGATGATCTGCACCAGATGCGGGATCTTCGCAACCATGCCGCGCACGGCCGGAGTGTCCTCCAGCTCGCGGGTGCGGTGCATCTTGTTCAGACCCAGGCCCTTCAGCGTCTCGCGCTGGATGGCCGGCCGGCGGATGGGAGAGCCCACCTGCTTGACGACGATCGTCTTTGCCATGTTGCCCCCTTACGCCTCGACCGTTTCGGCCGTCGCCTCGACTTCGGGCTTGCGCAGGATATCGGCCACCTTCTTGCCGCGACGCTGCGCGACCATCCGGGGGCTTGATTCCAGCTTAAGGCCGTCCATCGTCGCGCGGATCATGTTGTAGGGGTTCTGGCTGCCCAGCGATTTCGCCACGACATCCTGCAACCCCAGCATTTCGAACACGGCGCGCATCGGACCGCCGGCGATGATGCCGGTCCCCGGAACGGCAGCGCGCATCACCACGCGACCGGCGCCATGGCGACCCTCGATGTCATGGTGCAGCGTGCGACCCTCGCGCAGCGGCACACGGATCATCTGGCGCTTGGCCTGCTCGGTCGCCTTGCGGATCGCCTCGGGCACTTCCTTAGCCTTGCCCTTGCCGAAGCCGACGCGGCCGCGCTGGTCACCGACAACGACGAGTGCAGCAAAGCCGAAGCGCTTGCCGCCCTTCACCGTCTTCGACACGCGGTTGATCGCGACAAGACGATCGGCGAATTCCGGGCTTTCGTCGCGATCGCGGCGTTCCCGGCGGTTGTCTTCCCTTGCCATTACCGTCTCCTCAGAATTTCAGGCCGCCTTCACGGGCTGCATCGGCCAGGGCCTTGATGCGTCCGTGAAAGAGGAAACCACCGCGGTCGAAATAGCAGGCTTCGACGCCCGCCTGCTTCGCCCGCTCGGCGATTGCCGTGCCAACCTTGGCTGCCGCTTCGACGTTGTTCTTGCCGACCACGCCCAGATCCTTCTCCAGGGTGGAGGCGGCGGCGAGCGTCACGCCCTTCACATCGTCGATCAGCTGCACGCTGATGTTCTTGTTCGAGCGGTGGACCGACAGGCGCGCACGCCCCTCGTTCACTTCCCGCAGCTTGTTCCGGACGCGCAGGCGGCGCTTGCGGAACAGATCCCGTTTGGTGTTCGCCATTTTCGCGCCCCTTACTTCTTCTTGCCTTCCTTGCGGAAGATGTACTCACCCTTGTAACGGATGCCCTTGCCCTTGTAGGGCTCGGGCGCACGCCACTCGCGGATGTTCGCTGCGACCTGCCCGACCAGCTGCTGGTCAGAGCCTTCCACCACGATCTCGGTCTGCTTGGGTGTGGTGATCGTCACGCCTTGCGGCACGTCGAAGTTCACCTCGTGGCTGTAGCCGAGCGACAGCTTCAACACGTTGCCCTGCATCGCAGCACGGTAGCCGACACCCTGAATCTCCAGCTCCTTGCGGAAGCCTTCCGATACGCCGGTGGCGAGGTTCGCCACCATGGTGCGGCTCATGCCCCACTGAGCCCGCGCGCGCTTGGACGTACCGCGCGGCGTCACCGTGATGGTATTGCCGTCCAGCGCGATGGTCACGTCGTCGGTCGCGGTGAAGCTGCGGGTGCCCTTCGGCCCCTTCACCTCGATCGTCTGCCCCGAGACGGAGGCGGTCACCCCCTTGGGCAGCTCGACCGGTTTCTTGCCAATACGAGACATCCCACCCTCCTCAGAATACGGTGCAGAGCACTTCGCCGCCGACATTGGCGGACCGTGCTGCTGCATCCGACATGACGCCCTTGGGCGTCGAGACGATCGAGACGCCAAGCCCGTTGCGCACGCTCGGCAGGTCGTTGGTGCCGGCATAGACGCGGCGGCCCGGCTTGGAGACGCGCTTGATCTCACGGATCACCGGCGTGCCTTCATAGTACTTCAGGCTGATCTCCAGCGCCGGGTGGCCGTCGGCCCCCGTCACCTTCTCGTATCCGCGGATGTAGCCCTCGGTCGCCAGCACATCCAGCACCCAGGCGCGCAGCTTCGACGCCGGCGTCACCACCGTCGACTTGCCGCGCATCTGCGCGTTGCGGATGCGGGTCAGCATATCGCCCAGAGGATCGTTCATTGCCATGATGCGTCCTCCTTACCAGCTAGACTTGACCATGCCGGGGATCTGGCCGAACGAGGCCAGATCGCGCAGCATGATGCGCGACAGTTTCAGCTTGCGATAATAGGCGTGCGGACGGCCCGTCAGTTCGCAGCGGTTGTGAAGCCGCGTCGGCGAGGAATTCCGCGGCAGTTCGGCCAGCTTCAGCCGGGCCTTGAACCGCTCTTCCATCGGCTTCGCCTCGTCATTCGCGATCTCTTTCAGCGCGGCCCGCTTGGCGGCATACTTCTTCACCAGGCGCTGACGCTTCTTCTCGCGTTCGACCATCGATACTTTTGCCATGAGTCCTTCCTCCCGCGATCAGTTGGCGAAGGGCATGTTGAAATGCTTCAACAGCGCCTTGGCTTCCGCGTCGGTTTTCGCGGTGGTGCAAATGATGATGTCCATGCCCCAGACCTCGTCGATCTTGTCGTAATTGATCTCGGGGAAGACGATGTGCTCCTTCAGGCCCATCGCGTAGTTGCCGCGCCCGTCAAAAGATGTGGGCTTCACGCCGCGGAAGTCGCGGACGCGCGGCAGCGCGATGGTGACCAGCCGGTCGAGGAATTCGTACATCCGATCGCCGCGCAGCGTGACCTTGACGCCCAGCGGCATCTCTTCACGCACACGGAAGCCGGCGATGGACTTCTTCGCCTTGGTGATCACGGCCTTCTGGCCGGCGATCGCGGTCAGGTCTTCGTGGGCCGACTTGACCTTCTTGGAGTCCTTCACGGCCTCGCCGATACCCATGTTCAGCACGATCTTGTCGAGCTTCGGGATCATCATGTCGTTGCCGTAGCCGAATTCTTCCTTCAGCGCGGCGCGCACGGCATCGCGGTAATGGGTCTTCAGCCGCGGGGTGTAGTTGGCGGTGTCGAGCATCAGATCGCCTCCCCGGTGGATTTGGCGAAACGGACCTTCACGCCGTCCTCGACGCGGAAGCCCACACGGGTCGCCTTGCCGTTGCCGTCCAGGATCGCCAGGTTCGACAGGTCGATCGGCATCGCCTGCGGGATGCGCCCGCCCTGGGACGTTGCGCTTTGCTTGGTGTGGCGGATGGCGATGTTGATGCCATCGACCACGGCCTTGTTGTCCTTGGGCATGACACGGGTGATCTCACCCTGCTTGCCCTTGTCCTTGCCAGCCAGCACGACGACCTTGTCGCCCTTTTTAAGCTTCGCAGCCATCAGAGCACCTCCGGCGCCAGCGAGATGATTTTCATGAAGTTCTTCGCGCGCAGCTCACGCACAACCGGACCGAAGATACGGGTGCCGACCGGTTCGCCCTGGTTGTTCAGGATGACGGCGGCGTTGCGGTCGAAGCGGATGGCGGTGCCGTCTTCACGGCGAACTTCCTTGGCGGTGCGCACGACGACGGCCTTGCGCACGTCGCCCTTCTTCACGCGGCCGCGCGGAATTGCTTCCTTGACCGACACCACGATGATGTCGCCCACGGATGCGTAGCGGCGATGCGAGCCGCCCAGAACCTTGATGCACTGAACCCGGCGTGCGCCGGAATTGTCAGCGACATCCAGATTGGTCTGCATCTGGATCATTGTCAGTCTCCCGACCTTTGGGAACGAGTCCCAGGGTTTCGATCAGACTGGAAGGGGTATCAGGCCTGCGCCGCAGCGTCAGTCTCGGGCACCACCGTCCAGCGTTTCGTCTTCGAGATCGGGGCACATTCCACGATGCGGACCGTGTCGCCGACCTTGAACTGGTTGTTTTCGTCATGGGCCCGGTATTTCTTTGACTTCCGGACTGTCTTTTGCAGCAGCGGGTGCTTGAAGCGCCGTTCGACCAGAACCGTGACGGTCTGGGCGTTCTGGTCGCTCGTCACCGTGCCTTGCAGGATGCGTCTGGGCATGTGTCTCGCTCCTTACTTCGCCGCCGCGTCGCGGGCTTTTTCGTTCAGCACCGTTTTCACGCGGGCCACATCGCGGCGCACGTTGCGCATCCGCGCAGTATTCTCAAGCTGAGAGGTCGCCTGCTGGAAGCGCAGGTTGAAGGCCTCTTTCTTGAGCGCCAGCAGCTGGTCGCGCAGCTGGTCCGGCGTCTTGTCTCTCAGTTCCTGGGCGTTCATCGCCACATCCTCTCATCAGAAGTCGGAAGGCACGCCCCCCGCTTTTCCAACAAACAACCAGACCCCCAACCTGTCGGGCGGGGGTCCGGCGAAATTCCTACCAGTCCTCGCGGACGACGACGCGCGTCTTGATCGGCAGCTTCATCGCTGCGAGGCGGAGCGCCTCCCTTGCCACAGAGTCGCCCACGCCGTCAATCTCGAACATAACCCGGCCAGGCTTGATCTTGGCGGCCCAGAAGTCCACCGAACCCTTGCCCTTGCCCATCCGTACCTCGGTAGGCTTGGAGGTCACCGGCACGTCTGGGAAAATACGGATCCAGACACGGCCCTGACGTTTCATGTGACGCGTCATGGCGCGGCGCGCGGCCTCGATCTGGCGCGCGGTGATCCGCTCTGGCTCGGTCGCCTTCAGGCCGTAGGTGCCGAAGTTCAGGTCGAACCCGCCCTTCGCCTCACCGTGGATCCGGCCTTTGTGCTGTTTGCGGAACTTGGTCCGTTTCGGTTGCAGCATCTTTCTTCTCCTTGCCCCGGATCAGCGGCGCGGCGGCCGGCCGGCCGGGCCGTCTGCGGCCTCGGTCGCGCGGCGGTCGCGGGCCTGCGGATCATGCTCCAGAATCTCACCCTTGAAGATCCAGACCTTGACCCCGATGATGCCGTAGGCGGTCTTTGCCTCGGCTACGGCATAGTCGATGTCGGCGCGCAGCGTGTGCAGCGGCACACGGCCCTCGCGGTACCATTCGGTCCGCGCGATCTCGGCTCCACCGAGCCGTCCTGCCACGTTAACCCGGATGCCAAGGGCGCCCATGCGCATCGCATTCTGCACGGACCGCTTCATTGCACGGCGGAAGGAAACCCGGCGCTCAAGCTGCTGGGCGATGGATTCCGCAACCAGTTGCGCATCCAGTTCGGGCTTGCGCACCTCGACGATGTTGAGGTGAAGCTCCGACTTGGTGAAGTTCGCCAGCTTCTTGCGCAGACCTTCGATGTCTGCGCCCTTCTTGCCGATGATGACGCCCGGGCGCGCGGTGTGGATCGTGACGCGGCACTTCTTGTGCGGACGCTCGATGATCACGCGGCTAACGCCGGCCTGCTTGCACTCTTCCTTGATGAACTCGCGCATCTTGAGGTCTTCAAGAAGCAGGTTTCCGTATTCCTTGCCATCGGCGAACCAGCGGCTGTCCCAGGTGCGGTTGACCTGGACGCGCATCCCGATGGGATTGACTTTCTGACCCATTACGCCCGCTCCTCGACCTGACGAACCTTGATGGTGAGTTCCGAAAACGGCTTCATGATCTTGCCGAACCGACCGCGCGCCCGCGGACGGCCGCGCTTCATCACCAGGTTCTTGCCAACGAAAGCCTCGGCCACGACCAGATCGTCCACGTCCAGGCCGTGGTTGTTCTCGGCGTTTGCGATGGCCGACTGAAGGCATTTCTTCACGTCGCCAGCGATACGCTTTTTCGAGAAGGTCAGGTCGGCCAGCGCCTTCTCAACCTTCTTGCCGCGGATCAGGGCAGCCACGAGATTCAGCTTCTGCGGAGACGTGCGCAGCATGCGCGACTTCGCCATCGCCTCGTTGTCGGCCACGCGGCGCGGATTCTGTTCCTTACCCATGACGCTTACTTCCTCTTGGCTTTCTTGTCGGCGGCGTGACCGTAGTAGGTCCGCGTCGGCGAATATTCCCCGAACTTCTGGCCGATCATGTCCTCGGTCACGTTGACCGGGATGTGCTTGTGCCCGTTGTAGACGCCGAAGGTCAGCCCCACGAACTGCGGCAGGATGGTGGAGCGGCGCGACCAGATCTTGATGACCTCGTTGCGGCCCGACTCACGCGATTTCTCGGCCTTCTTGAGCACGTAGGCGTCAACGAACGGGCCCTTCCAAACAGAACGTCCCATGGATCAGCGCCCCTTCTTCTTCGCGTGCCGCGAGCGGATGATAAGCTTGTCCGTCGCCTTGTTGCTCCGCGTCTTCTTGCCCTTGGTGTCCTTGCCCCAAGGCGTGACCGGCGTCCGGCCGCCCGAGGTGCGGCCTTCACCGCCACCGTGCGGGTGGTCGATCGGGTTCATGGCGACGCCGCGAACCGACGGGCGGATACCGAAGTGGCGGTTGCGCCCGGCCTTGCCCAGGTTCTGGTTCGAATGGTCGGCATTGGACACCGCGCCGATGGTCGCCATGCATTCCTGACGGACCATGCGAAGCTCGCCCGACGACAGACGGATCTGTGCGTAGCCGCCATCGCGGCCGACGAACTGCGCATAGGTGCCCGCGGCACGCGCAAGCTGGCCGCCCTTGCCGGGCTTCAACTCCACATTGTGCACGATCGTGCCCAGCGGCATGCCGGAAAACGGCATCGCGTTGCCCGGCTTAACGTCGGTCTTGGCACCGGACACAACACTGTCGCCCACGGCGAGGCGCTGCGGAGCCAAAATGTAGGCCTGCTCGCCATCTTCATACTTGATCAGCGCGATGAACGCGGTGCGGTTGGGATCGTATTCGATCCGCTCCACCGTCGCCGGGGCATCGAACTTGGTGCGCTTGAAATCGACGATGCGATAGAGGCGCTTCGCCCCGCCGCCCTTGCGGCGCATCGTGATCCGTCCGGTGTTGTTCCGGCCACCCTTCTTGCTCAGACCCTCTGTCAGGGACTTTACCGGGCGACCTTTCCAAAGCTCCGAACGGTCGATCAGCACCAGCCCGCGCTGGCCAGGCGTCGTCGGCTTGTACGACTTGAGTGCCATGCTTCCTGTCTTCCGTCAGCTCTGGACCAAAGGTCCGTTTCATTCCGGGCGTCGCCGCCCCCTTCAAAACTCAACGGCCCCGGATGTCCGGGGCCGAGGATTCGGCGCCTTCTATCAAAGCCCCGTGGTGACGTCGATAGCGTTGCCTTCTTCCAGCGTCACATAGGCTTTCTTCACGTCGCTGCGCACGCCGGGGCGGCCGCGGAAACGCTTGGTCTTGCCCTTGGTGATGGTGGTGTTCACCGCCTTCACCTTGACGCCGAACAGCGCCTCGACCGCTTCCTTGATCTGCGGCTTGTTCGCATCCATCGCCACCTGGAATACGACAGCATTGGCCTCGGACGCCATGGTCGCCTTCTCGGTGATGATCGGCTTACGCACGATATCGTAATGCTCGGGCTTCACGCTCATTTCAGTCGGGCCTCCAGGGCTTCGACACCTGCCTTGGTGATCACCAGCGTGTCACGCTTCAGGATGTCATAGACATTGGCGCCGATCGACGGCAGCACGTCGATGCCATCGATATTGCGCGCGGCGCGAGCGAAATTCTCGTTCACTTCGGCGCCGTCGATAACCAGTACGCGCTTCCAGCCGTTCTCGCGGGCGATCTTTGCCAGCTTCGCAGTCTTCGCTTCGGCCATTTCGGCCTTGTCCAGCACGATCAGGTTGCCGGTCGCCGCCTTTGACGACAGCGCATGACGTAGACCCAGCGCGCGCACCTTTTTGGGCAGATCAAACGCATGACTGCGCGGAACCGGACCCTTGTAGATGCCACCCTTGCGGAAGATTGGGGCGCCGCGATCGCCATGACGGGCACCACCGGTGCCCTTCTGGCGATAGATCTTCTTGGTTGAATAGCTGACCTCGGACCGGCCCAGCGTCGAGTGGGTGCCGGCCTGGGCCTTGGCCCGCTGCCAGCGCACCACCCGGTGCAGGATGTCGGCGCGCGGCTCCAGGCCGAAGATCGCGTCGTCCAGATCGATCGAGCCCGCCTTGCCGGCCTCGAGGCTGATCACATCGAGTTTCATTGCTTGTCCCCTTCCGGCGCAGCATCCGATCCGCCGGCGTCATCCGCCTTGGGTTCGGTCGACTCCTTGTCCGCCTCGATCGACGCCTCGGCAGCTTCAAGCGCAGCGGCCTGAGCAGCAGCCTCCGCCTCAAGCGCAGCCTGACGGGCGGCTTCCTCTTCGGCAGCAGCCGCAGCAGCAGCCTCTTCCGCCGCCTTCCGCGCCGCCTCGGCCTGGGACTTCAGCGCCGCCGGCAGGATGACGTTGTCAGGAACGGGTTTCTTGACCGCGTCCTTGATCGTCACCCAGCCGCCCCGCGATCCCGGAACAGCGCCCTTGATCATGATCAGGCCACGCTCGCTGTCGGTCTTCACGACCTGCAGGTTCTGCGTGGTCACGCGAGCCGCGCCCATGTGACCGGCCATCTTCTTGCCCTTGAACACCTTGCCCGGATCCTGGCACTGGCCAGTGGACCCGTGGCTGCGGTGGCTGATCGACACACCGTGGCTCGCCCGCAGGCCACCGAAGTTATGCCGCTTCATCACACCCGCAAAGCCCTTGCCGATCGTCGTGCCGGCCACGTCCACGTACTGGCCCGCAAAATAATGATCGGCGGTGATTTCCTCACCCACCTCGATCAGATTGTCGGGGCTGACACGGAACTCGGCCAGCTTGCGCTTCGGCGCCACGTTCGCCTTGGCGAAATGTCCGCGCATCGGCGCGGTAATGCGCTTGGCCTTGGCCTCGCCCGCACCGAGCTGAACGGCCGAATAGCCGTCGCGGTCGGCAGTGCGCTGCGCCACCACCTGCAGATTGTCGAGTTGAAGAACGGTCACCGGCACCTGCCGCCCGTCCTCCAGGAACAGCCGGGTCATGCCCAGCTTCTTTGCGATCACACCAGAGCGCATGGTCATGCCCCCTTAAACCTTGATCTCGACATCCACGCCGGCGGCGAGGTCGAGCTTCATCAGCGCGTCTACCGTCTGCGGGGTCGGATCCACGATGTCGAGAAGCCGCTTGTGCGTCCTGATTTCCCACTGGTCCCGCGACTTCTTGTCGATGTGCGGACCACGGAGAACCGTGAACTTCTCGATCTTGTTCGGCAGCGGGATCGGCCCGCGCACCTGCGCGCCCGTCCGTTTGGCCGTATTCACGATTTCCTGCGTGCTGGCATCCAGAACGCGGTAATCGAAGGCCTTGAGCCGGATACGGATGTTTGTACCTTGCATGTTCTTGCCCTCATGGGGACAGCCGGGGGTGCTTCCCCCGGCGTGCCTCCGATTACTCGATGATCTTCGACACGACGCCGGCGCCGACGGTGCGGCCGCCTTCGCGGATGGCGAAGCGCAGCTTCTCTTCCATCGCGATCGGCGCGATCAGTTCGACGTTGAACTTCAGGTTGTCGCCGGGCATCACCATCTCGGTGCCCTCGGGCAGCTGAACCATCCCGGTCACGTCGGTCGTGCGGAAGTAGAACTGCGGCCGGTAGTTCGCGAAGAACGGCGTGTGGCGCCCGCCCTCCTCCTTGGTCAGGATGTAGGCCTCGGCCTCGAACTTGGTGTGCGGCTTCACCGAGCCGGGCTTGCACAGCACCTGCCCACGCTCCACCCCGTCACGCTCCACACCGCGCAGCAGCGCGCCGATGTTGTCGCCCGCTTCTCCGCGATCCAGAAGCTTGCGGAACATCTCGACCCCGGTGCAGACCGACTTCTTCGTCGCCCGGATGCCCACGATCTCCACCTCGTCGCCGACGTTGATCACGCCGCGCTCCACCCGGCCGGTCACAACCGTGCCGCGGCCCGAGATCGAGAACACATCCTCGATCGGCATCAGGAACGGCTGGTCGATCGGCCGTGCCGGGGTCGGGATGTAGCTGTCCACAGCCTCCATCAGCGCGCGGATCGAGTTCTCGCCGATCTCCGGATCGCGACCTTCAAGGGCGGCCAGCGCCGAGCCCTTCACGATCGGGATGTCGTCGCCCGGATAGTCGTAGGAGGACAGCAGCTCGCGCACCTCCATCTCCACCAGTTCCAGCAGTTCCTCGTCATCCACCTGGTCCACCTTGTTCAGGTAGACCACCATGTAGGGAATGCCGACCTGACGGCCGAGCAGGATATGCTCGCGGGTCTGCGGCATCGGGCCGTCGGCGGCGTTCACCAC
>JBJHCH010000006.1:0-62073 GCA_050485905.1 Paracoccaceae bacterium
GGCTGACCATGCGGTCGTACTTGTTCTTCCGCCGCTCCACCGTCACCCGATACCGCTTCACCTCGAAAAACTCCGGCATCAGGCCCAGTTCGCGCCGGGCGAGCAGTTCGAACGACGCCTGCGCCCCGTCATAGGCATAGCCCTGGTCCTCGCGGACCTTGATCTCGGTCAGGATCGCACCGAGGCGCGCATCACCCGGCGCCACATCGATCCCCGCCGCCGCCAGCCGCGTGCGCAGGTTCGACTGCCCCGCCTGATTGGACATAGGAATGATCCGCGCGTTGCCGACGACGCCCGGATCGATGTGTTCGTAGGTCGCAGGATCCTTCAGGATCGCGCTGGCATGCAGCCCGGCCTTGTGGGCGAATGCGCTGGCCCCGACGTAGGGCGCGCTGCGCAGCGGCACGCGGTTCAGGATGTCGTCCAGCATCCGGCTGGTTCGCACCAGCCCCGCCAGCGCCTGGTGGCTGACACCCGTCTCGAAGCGGCTGGCATAGGGTTCCTTCAGCAGAAGCGTTGGGATCAGAGACGTCAGGTTCGCATTGCCGCAGCGTTCGCCCAGACCGTTCAGCGTGCCCTGCACCTGCCGCACGCCGGCATCGATGGCAGCCAGCGACCCGGCCACTGCATTGCCGGTATCGTCATGGCAATGAATTCCCAAGCGGTCGCCGGGGATGCCGGCTGCAATCACCGCGGCCACGGTGCGGCCGATCTCGGCCGGCAGAGTGCCGCCGTTGGTGTCGCACAGGACGATCCAGCGTGCGCCCGCGTCACGGGCCGCACGCAGACAGTCCAGCGCATAGCCCGGGTTGGCGCGGTAGCCGTCAAAGAAATGCTCGGCATCGAACAGCGCCTCGCGCCCCTGCGCCACCAGATGCGCGACCGAGGCGCGGATGTTTTCCAGATTCTCCTCAAGCGTGACGCCAAGTGCGGTCGTGACGTGGAAATCGTGAGTCTTGCCGACGATGCAGACCGCAGGGGTTCCAGCATTCATCACCGCCGCCAGCACGTCGTCGTTTTCCGCCGACCGGCCTGCACGCTTGGTCATTCCAAAGGCCGTCATCGTGGCGCGGGTCTGCGGGCGGTTTTCGAAGAACTCCGAATCCGTCGGGTTCGCGCCGGGCCAGCCGCCCTCGATGTAATCCACACCCAATTCGTCCAGCGCCGCCGCGATCTGGCGCTTCTCGGCCGTGGAGAACTGCACACCCTGGGTCTGCTGCCCGTCGCGGAGCGTGGTGTCGTAGAGGCAGAGGCGTTCAGGCATGGGGCGCCTTTCCTTGCGGTCGGATCACAAAGCGCACTGCCCCTGCGCCAGCCTTCCTGCCCCGCGCGCGGGCAGGGTCGCGCCCGACCCACCCCCCCGCGGTGGGCGTGAATGCCCACCCCGGGTGCCGGGCGCTACCTTCTGTCGGGTTGCATGACCCCGCACTACTCACCCGAGGGCCTCCTCGAGTTCGAGGATTTCGCTACGCAACCAATCGGCATGGTTCGTAGCTGGTCCAAGGAACCCCTCCTTCGGGGCGTCCTTGTCCCGTGCGCGCGCGACGTTTGCCATTTGCAGATCATAGTCCACTTTCACGCCATCGATCCGCACAGGAACACCGCAACGAACAAGCGTCGATTTAATCCTGTCCGCAGTTTCGAAGTCGCGATTTTGTCGTGCCAGCTTCAGCCTTTCGATCAACGGGTCGATCTTGGCCTTCAGTTCGCCGTACAAATCTTCGTATTCGTGAACTCCAAGCCACTCTTCGTTGAGATCCGCCATCAATCCAAGCAATTGAGCGGACGCGCGAAGACGCCCTGCATCTTGTTCTCGGAAGAGGCGGTGCAAGTTCGTGATGGCCTCGTGTGTATTCAAGTCATCAGCCAGAGCCTTCGTAACACTTGCATCAACTATGGATGGCGGTATGCCTCGGGCGAAGGTCGCCCATTTTCGCAGCGTTGCCTCCGCCTCCCGCCGCTTCGCCTCGGTCCAGTCCATCGGACTGCGGTAATGAGTCATCAACATCACAAACCGGATCACCTCTCCCGGCACCCCCTGATCCAGCAGATCCCGCACGGTGAAGAAGTTGCCCAGCGACTTCGACATCTTCTTTCCCTCCACCTGCAGCATCTCGTTGTGCAGCCAGTAGCGGGCGAACTGCCCCTCGGGGTGGGCGCAGCGGCTTTGGGCGATCTCGTTCTCGTGGTGGGGGAATTGCAGGTCGATGCCACCGGCGTGGATGTCGAAGGTCTCTCCCAGCAACTCTTGCGCCATGGCCGAGCATTCGATGTGCCAGCCCGGCCGGCCAAATCCCCAGGGGCTGTCCCATCCCGGCTGATCACCAGCCGAGGGTTTCCACAGCACGAAATCCATCGGGTTGCGCTTGAACGGCGCCACCTCCACCCGCGCGCCGGCGATCATGTCATCCAGGCTGCGCCCCGACAGCTTGCCGTAGTCGGCATAGGAGCGGACGTCGAACAGCACATGCCCGTCGGCGGCATAGGCGTGGCCCTTGTCGATCAGCCCTTCAATCATGCCGATCATCGCGCCGATCCATTCCGTCGCGCGCGGCTCCTGCGTCGGGCGAAGGGCACCGAGCGCATCCATATCCTCGTGATACCAGCGGATCGTCTCGTCCGTGATCTCGCGGATCGGGCGGCCCGTTTCGGCGGCGCGGGCGTTGATCTTGTCGTCCACGTCAGTGAAGTTGCGCACATAGGTCACGTGATCCGGCCCATAGACGTGACGCAAGAGCCGAAACAGCACATCAAACACCACCACCGGGCGCGCGTTGCCCAGATGGGCGCGGTCATAGACGGTGGGGCCGCAGACATACATGCGCACGTTCTGCGGGTCGAGCGGCTCGAACACCTCTTTCCGGCGGGTGCGGGTATTGGTCAGCCTGATCTCGGTCATGATCCCCCTCGGGCCTTGCCGGCGGGCTGCCTCGTTCCGAAGTGGATACAGAAGAACGGCCCGCCTGACGGTGTCAGCCGGTAATGCAGCAGATGACGATGGTGCGGCGCGTTCTCATGCCGCCTCTATCGCGCCTGACCGGGCCAGTGGCAAGCGAAAGTTGCGCGCCGCCTCCCCGGATGGCACAATGCCTCTCGTGACCCGCGCGCTTGTCAATCGCCACTGCGCCACCCTGCCTGGCGCAGAACACTCCGATCCGTGGGGCGGCGGTCACGATGCGTGGAAGGTCGGCGGCAAGCTCTTCGCCGTGGTTGGCGTAATGGAGGATCACGGCGTCTCGGTCAAATGCCCCGACGTTGAGACCGCCGCCCTGCTGATCGAGATGGGTCGGGCCGTCCGCGCCCCCTATTTCCACCGTAGCTGGATCAACATCCCGTGGAACACCGTCGCGGACGAGGAACTGACCGACCGATTGACCATTTCCTACCGGATCATTCGCGCCAGCCTGCCGAAGAAGGTGCAGGCCGCGCTCGGCCCTGCCCCATAGACCTTGCTTGCCCGTCCCGCGCGCCGGTGCCAGTGTCACCGCCGCGACGGAGGGACCGATGAATCACGACGACTTGCGTCACTGGTCGAAGATTGCGGCCGACTGGGCGCACGACTACCACAACCATCTGCGCGACCGGCCGGTGCGCGCCAGCACGGCGCCGGGTGAGATTGCGGCCCGACTGCCAAGGGCGGCGCCAGAGGCGCCAGAGCCGGTCGAGGATATCTTTGCCGATTTCGAACGTCTGATCCCCGACGGCATGACCCATTGGCAGCACCCCCGGTTCTTCGCCTATTTCCCGGCCAATGCATCGCCCGCCTCGATGCTGGCCGAGCAACTGGCCAATGCAATGGCCGCGCAAGCGATGCTCTGGCAGACCTCGCCCGCCGCGACCGAGGTCGAGCAGGTGATGATGGTCTGGCTGCGCGAGGCGCTGGGACTGGCACCGCATTTCACCGGCACGATCCACGACAGCGCCTCGACCGCAACACTGGCGGCGGTGCTGACGATGCGCGAGCGCGCGCTGGACTGGCAGGGTCTGCGCGACGGTCTGTCGGACGGGCCGAGACTGCGCGTCTATGCCTCGGACCAGACTCATTCCTCAGTCGACAAAGCGGTCAGGGTCGCGGGTATCGGGCAAGACAACTTGGTCAAGGTGCCGGTAGATGCAGATCTATCGATCGACCCGGTCGCACTGGATGCGGCGATTGAGATCGACCTCGCGGCCGGCCACCGCCCGGCAGGGCTGGTTCTGTGTGTCGGCGGAACCTCGGTCGGTGCGATCGACCGTATCGGTCCGGCGCTTGAGGTCGCTCGCCGGCACGGGCTCTACGTTCATGTCGATGCCGCCTGGGCCGGGTCGGCAATGATCTGCCCCGAGTTCCGCTCACTGTGGGAAGGAGTAGATGGCGCGGATTCCATCGTGTTCAATCCGCACAAATGGCTCGGCGCTCAATTCGATTGCGCGGTGCAGTTCCTCGCCGATCCTACACCACAGATCCGCACGCTGGCCCTGCGCCCTGATTACCTTCAGACGCCTGGGCAGTTGGAGATCGTTAACTTCAACGAATGGACCCTGCCGCTCGGCCGCCGGTTCCGGGCACTCAAGCTGTGGTTCACCCTTCGGGCTTACGGGTTGGAGGGCCTACGCACGCGCATCCGCAATCACGTCGCCTGGTCGATGGAGTTGCGAGACAAGCTTGCTGCCCTGCCCGGCATCCGCATCATCACAGAACCCCGGTTCTCGCTCTTTACCTTCACGCTGGAAGACGGCGACGCAGCGACCGAGGCGCTACTGACTCGGATCAACGACGACGGCCGCATCTACCTGTCGCAGACGCGACACGCGGGACGGTATGTGATCCGGGTGCAGGTCGGCCAGTTCGACTGCACCCGGGACGACGTGATGATGGTCGAAACGGTACTGCGCGATCTCAGAAGCGGTAGCTGATCCGGACGGCGGCAGTCGTCACAGACATACGCTCGCCCGAGCCGGCGAAGTTCCGCAGACGATGGTGCAGGATTTCAGCCCCCAGAACGGTATTGCCGCTCATCGCGAAGTCGATGCCGACACCGGCGAGCGGTCCATTCCCGCTACCGCCCGTACCGCTTCCACGCCCCCAGCCGACGGTTGCATAGGGCATGAAGTCGCCAGCATCGGCGCCGAGCCGCAGCTTCGCCCGCGCAAGGCTTCGAACACGTTCGCCGCTGTCGAACTTCAGCCGTGCGGCAGAAGCGCCGATCTCGCCCCCCACGACCATGCCGCCAAACTGATGATTGTAGCCGGCAAAGAGACCGCCGAGCCATCCTGAGCCGTTACCGGCAATGGCCGAGGTAGACGCCCGGCCATAGCCAAGCTCTGCCCCGACGTAGGCACCGGTCCAGTTGCCGCGGACGCGCGCAACGGCTGCGGGTGCCACCGGCGCTGGCTCGACAACCGGATCTGCCAAGCCGCCCCCCTGGGCAGGCAATGCGAAAGGCAGACACAAGGCTGCCGAAAGAATGGAAATGCGCAGTCGGGTCATGACCTCCCCCAAGTCAAATCTCACACAGGCCGGCACGCGCCGACTCGTCGTAGCTTAGCAGAAAACCGGGTCATTCTCAAAATCGATGCGCGCCTGTGCCAATGCAATCGGGCGGCGCACTTGCGCCGCCCGGAGCGTTGGAACTGCTGATACCGCCGCTCAGAACCGGAACGACATCTTCGCGCGCAGGGTGGTCGCCTTCACGCCAGGGCCACCGCCGAAGTTGTCGAAGCGGTGTACCAGCGCCTCACCGCCAACGATCATGCTGTCGCTGAGCGCGTAGTCGAGGCCAATACCGCCGAAGTAGCCGTTGTCGCTGACGTTGCCGGCACCGGTGTCAAGCCGCGCGCGGGCGACCCCCGCCGTGCCGTAAAACATCATGTCGCCCATGTCGACGCCTGCCCGGCCCTTCAGTCGGATGATACGATCGATCCGCCCGGCGGTATCGAGGTCTAGGCGCGCCAGATCACCATCCAGTTCTGCGCCGACGACAAAGCCGCCGAGGTCGAAGTTGTAACCAGCATGAGCGCCCAGAAGACCCCCGTCGAGGTCTACGCCGCCGGTGCTCCCGCTGCCATATCCGAGTTGACCACCTGCGTAGAAGCCGCCCCAGTTTCCGGTCTGACGCACGGCGGGCGCTGCGGCAACGGGTTCGATAACCGGTTCTACGACCGGATCGGCGAAGCCGCCGGCGATCGCCGGGGCCGTTGCCACCATCGCCAGCACTGAAGCCGACACAAGGAATGCCTTGCCTGTTCTCATCACTCGTCTCCTTTGTTCGGATCGCGCGCGCGATCCTCTGTTGCACGACCCGTTGATCCGAGCTCGCGCTTACTCGCGACTTAAAGAGCCACATACGTTCGTCCAACCCGACTGAACCGGCTGTGATCGACCCGTGAAGGGTTTGCGCGGCAACCCGCGCCCCGGACGTAGGGGAAATGCGCGGAGGGCCGCCGGCCAACAACCGCAACGCGACGGTTCCCTTCACAATTTGGGTAGCTTACAACCCTTCTGGACGCGCGAGTCACGCCGAGGAAGGCAGCAGCCTTCCTTGACCGGAATGGAAGATATGATGGGCGACAGCGGGATTTGCGCGCGCAGCCGGTATCAACGGACGTCAGCAGTTCACCTCAGCCGGGCATCGCCCTACGAGTGTGATGGCCGCAAGTAAGAACTCTTGGGCAGGCACAGCCGACGAGGCGATGGCGGCCGTAGATACAACCGCGCGGGGGCTCACGGCTGACGAGGCACGCAAACGACTGGCCCGGCAAGGCCCCAACCGATTGCCCCAACCGCCCACGCCCTCACCACTCTGGCGGCTGGCTCGGCAGTTCGACAATCTGCTCATCCTCGTCCTGATCGCGGCCGCGGCAATCACCGCCGCGCTCGGCCACTGGATCGATACCGGCGTCATCCTCGCGGTGGTGATCGTCAACGCGGTGATTGGCTTCGTGCAGGAGGGCCGGGCGGAACAGGCGCTGGCGGCGCTGCGCGACATGCTTGCGCCGCAAGCGGCCGTTCTTCGAGACGGGACACGCCAATCGATCCCGGCGACAGACCTCATGCTCGGCGATATTGTGCTTCTGGAATCTGGCGACAAAGCGCCGGCCGACCTGAGACTTATCGAGACTGCTGGGCTGACCGTGCAGGAGGCGATGCTGACCGGCGAGTCCGTGCCAGTACGCAAACAAGTGGACCCTGTCGCAGCAGAAACGCAGATCGGCGACCGCACCAACATGGTCTTCAGCGGCACGATGATCGCCGAGGGAACCGCCGCGGGCGTCGTCATCGCCACAGGCGTCGATACCGAGATCGGGCGGATCAGCGGGATGATCGCGAGTGTCGAGCCGCTGACAACGCCGCTGATCCGGCAGATGGCGGTCTTCGCCCGCTATTTGACCGGCTTTGTGCTGATCGTCGCAGCAGCTGTCCTCGCCTTCACCACATTGCTGCGCGGGATGGACTTCGCCGAGGCATTCATGGTCGTCGTCGGCCTGTTCGTCGCCGCGATCCCCGAGGGCCTGCCGACGGTGCTGACCATCACCCTGGCAATCGGCGTGCAGGCCATGGCCCGACGGCACGCCATCGTGCGGCGGCTTCCCGCGATCGAGACGCTGGGTGCCGTATCCACCATATGCACCGACAAGACCGGGACGCTGACACGCAACGAGATGATGGTGGGCACTCTGGTTACCGCAAACCAAACCCATACAGTCGGCGGCACCGGCTACGAACCCCAAGGCCGGATTGACACTCCGCCGCCCGCGGCGCTCCAGCAGGCGTTGGGCCGGATCGCCGGTCTGTGCAACACCGCCGCACTGCATCAGGAAGACGGCGACTGGCGAGTCGAGGGCGACCCGATGGAGGGCGCGCTCCTGGCTCTGGCGGGCAAGCTGGGGCAGCCATGGCGGCACCGGCCGCGGGCACAGGCGACAATCCCCTTCGACGCCCGCTATCGCTACATGGCGGTGCTGCATGATGGCCTGATCCTGCTGAAGGGCGCGCCCGAACAGGTGCTGGACCGCTGCGACAGCCAATTGACTGCGGACGGTGCAGCACCGCTCGACCGCGCCTATTGGGACGGGGTCGCAGAAGCGGTCGCGAAGGATGGCCAGCGTGTTCTGGCGCTGGCGCAGAAGCCGCATTCCGGCAGCGGGATTGATCATGGCGACGTGGCGGCGGGGCTGATTCTGGTGGGGATGACCGGGCTGATCGACCCGCCGCGCCCCGAGGCAATTGTGGCAGTCGCGGACTGCCATTCCGCCGGAATCGCAGTGAAGATGATAACAGGCGATCATCGCGGCACGGCGGCGGCGATCGCGCGACAAATCGGGCTGAAGCTGACCGACAGGCCGCTGACTGGCGCCGAGATCGATGCGCTGGACGACGCCGCGCTGCAGGCTGCCGTCCGCAAAACCGACGTATTTGCCCGCACCAGTCCCGAACACAAGCTGCGGCTGGTCACCGCACTACAGGCCGATGGCGCCGTCGTGGCGATGACCGGCGACGGGGTCAACGACGCCCCTGCCTTGAAGCAAGCCGATGCCGGCATCGCCATGGGTCGGACAGGGTCGGAGGCTGCGCGAGAGGCATCGGATCTGGTGCTGACCGACGACAACTTCGCCTCCATCGCCGAGGCGGTGCGACAGGGCCGGACGGTCTATGGCAACCTGAAGAAGGTCATCAGCTTCCTTCTGCCCGTGAACGGCGGCGAAAGCATGAGCCTGATCATCGCCGTGATGTTCGCGCTGACGCTGCCGATAACGCCGCTGCAGATCCTTTGGGTCAACATGATCAGTTCCGTGGCACTGGCGATGGCGCTGGCCTTCGAGCCACCGGAACCCACGGTCATGCGTCGCCCGCCGCGCCGCGCGGACGCACCGATCCTGTCGCGCTTCATCCTGTGGCGCGTGTTCCTCGTCTCAGTCTTGTTCAGCGCCGGCATCTTCGGCCAGTTCAAGCTTGCGCTCGCGGCCGGAGAGTCCATCGAGACCGCTCGCACGATGGCTCTGAATACGCTCGTCGCGATGGAGGTGTTCTACCTCTTCTCCGTCCGCTACCGGCTCGGCAGCTCGATCACGCTGGAGGGTGTGAAGGGGACAAGGGCAGTGCTGATCGCGATCTCGCTGGTGGCAATCCTGCAGTTGATCTTCACCTTTGCCCCGCCGATACAGGCCCTGTTCGACACGCGGTCGCTCTCGCCTTGGCAACTGGCGCAGTGCACGATTGCCGGAGTTGTGCTGCTGCTCGTTCTGGAACTGGACAAGCGCGCAGCCAATCTTTGGAAGGGAATTCAGGCATGACGGACCCCGCATCACGGCCGCCACTTTCGGGAATACCCGTCGCCGTGTCCGGGCGGCATGTTCATCTGTCGGCCAATGCGGTGGCGGCGCTGTTCGGGCCGGGATACGAGTTGAATCCTGCACAGCCGCTAAGGCAGCCCGGCAACTGGCGCGCCGCCGAACGAGTATCGTTGGAGGGGCCGAGGGGACGGCTCGATCACGTCGCGATCCTGGGTCCGCTGCGCGGCCGCACACAGATCGAGGTGTCGCGGACCGATGCCATCGCGCTTGGCATCGACCCGCCGGTTCGCGACAGTAGCGCGCTGGACGGTACGCCGATACTGCGCATCATTGGACCCGCAGGCACGCTCGACACCGATGGCCTGATCGTCGCCGCGCGCCACATCCACATCAATCCGGGGGATGCAGTCGCGCTTGGCCTGCATGACGGGCAACTTGTCGATGTGCGAATCGAGGGAACTCCGCGCGAACTGACCTTTGGCCGCACCCTGATCCGCGTGCAGCCGGGCGCCTTCACCGAGATGCATATCGACACGGACGAGGGCAACGCCGCCGGCATCGTGCCCGGCACCGAGGGCGCGCTTGTGCCGGGGGTCGAGGCCACCATCTGGGACGTGGGCTGACCCCGGCTTGACACGGCTCGCTGGGCAGCCAAGCATCGCCATGCCGCAAGATCACGGGGGTGACTGCAGATCATGGCAGAGATCGAGAGCGGCGCGGCATGGCCCGATCTGCGCGGCAAGCACGCGCTCGTAACCGGCGGATCCTCGGGCCTCGGCGCCCATTTCGCCCGCTTGCTTGCGCGTCATGGGGTAGTGGTGACTGTGGCCGCGCGAAGGCAGGCCGCTGTGCAAGAGATCTGCGACGGCATCACCGAAAGGGGCGGCGCGGCCGCACCGCTGCTGATGGATGTCGCCGATCCGGCATCCATGACCGACGCGCTGGCGGGGCGGGTCTTTGACATCGCAATCAACAACGCCGGTGTCACCACCTCGGCTCCTGCGCTGGACCATGACGGGGCAACCATCGACCGGATCATCGACACGAACCTGAAGGGCGCCTTTCATGTCACGAACGCCGTCGCCCCGGCGATGCGCGACGCGGGTGGCGGTGCAATCGTCAACGTGGCCTCGATCCTCGGGCTGCGGGTGGCCGGGCATGTCTCGGCCTATGCCGCGTCAAAGGCCGGGCTGGTGCAACTGACCCGCGCACTCGCGCTGGAATGGGCACGCTTCGGCATCCGCGTCAACGCGCTCTGCCCCGGCTATGTTGAGACCGACCTGAACCGCGACTTCTTTGCGACCGAGGCCGGAAAGGCGCTCATCCGCCGCGTGCCGCAGCGCCGGCTGGGGCAGATGGCGGATCTGGACGCGCCGCTGCTGCTGCTCTGTTCCGACGCCGGGCGGTTCATGACCGGGACCGAGCTTGTGGTCGATGGCGGCCACATGATCTCGTCGCTCTAGGAGGCACAATGGAATTCACCATTTCACCGCGCGTCGAGGAGTTCCGCGCCCGGATCATCGAGTTCGTGGCGCAAGAGATCCTGCCGGTCGAAGCCGACCGCGCGAACTGGGACGCCCACGGCAACATCGCCGAGGAACCGCTAGAGCAGCTGCGCAGCAAGGCGCGGGCCGATGGGTTGTGGTGCCTGCAGCTTGCGCCCGAAATCGGTGGGCAGGGGCTGGGCAAGGTGGGCATGGCGGTCTGCTACGAGGCGATGAATCGCTCGATATTCGGCCCCGTCGTGTTCAACTCGGCGGCGCCCGATGATGGCAACATGATGGTTCTGGAAAAGGCGGGGACGCCGGAACAGCGCGACCGCTGGCTGCGTCCCATCGTCGAAGGGCGGGTGCGGTCGGCCTTTGCCATGACCGAGCCCGCGCCCGGCAGCGGCTCGGACCCGTCGATGATGCGGACAACCGCGACCCGACGCGGCGATGCCTATGTGATCGAGGGTCGCAAGTGGTTCATCACCGGGGCCGAGGCGGCGCAGCATTTCATCCTGATCGCCCGCACATCCGACGACGCGCGCCGCGGGCTCACTGCCTTTCTGTTCGACCGCGACCAGCCCGGCTGGCGGATAGAGCGGCGCATCCCAATCATGGGGCCGGAAGAGCATGGCGGCCACTGCGAACTAGTCTTCGACGGGCTGGAGATCCCGACCGAAAACGTGCTGCTGAACGAAGGCGACGGGCTGAAGGTGACGCAAATGCGCCTTGGCCCCGCGCGGCTGACGCATTGCATGCGCTGGCTCGGCCTGTCGAAACGCTGTGTCGAGATCGCCCGCGACTATGCCGAGACGCGCGAAGGCTTTGGCGAGCGGTTGGCGGAGCGCGAGAGCATCCGCATGATGCTGGGCGATCTGGCCATGCAGATCGAGGTCGGACGGCTTCTGGTGATGAAGGCCGCCTGGGCGCTGGATCAGGGCAGCTTCGCGCGCAAGGAAATAAGCATGGCCAAGGTGCATGTGGCCAATCTGCTACACCGTGCCGCCGACACGGCGATCCAGATCAATGGCGCGCGCGGCTATTCCACCGACACGGTGCTGGAATGGATCTACCGCTATGCCCGCCAAGCCCGGCTGGTCGATGGCGCCGACGAGGTGCACAAGATGGTGTTGGACCGCCACCTGAAGGCTGAAGGTAGTGATTTTTGGCAATGGACGGTGGCCGACAATCAATGACGACCGCGCTCGACCTGCAGGCGCTAGGGCGCTGGCTGGGGCGGCACTTCCCCGCCCCCGACGCTGGGCTGAGACTTACACCGATCTCGGGCGGGCAGTCGAACCCGACCTATTTCCTTGACTGGGGCACACAGCGGATGGTGCTGCGCAAGAAGCCCGATGGTCCGATCCTGCCCGGTGCCCATGCGGTTGAGCGCGAGTTTCGCGTGCTATCCGCACTGGATGCCACGCCCGTTCCGGTGCCGCGAGCCCTGCGGCTGGAGGAAGACGCGACGATCCTTGGCACGCCATTCTATGTCATGGAACGCCTGAACGGGCGCGTGTTCAGCGACGCCGCGCTGCCCGATCTGGCGCCGGATGAGCGGCGCGCGATCTATTCGGCGATGGCCGAGACGCTGGCAGAGCTTCACCGAGTCGTTCCGGAACAGGTAGGTCTTAGCGATTTCGGGCGACCGGGAAACTATTTCGCGCGACAGATCGCCCGGTGGAGCCGGCAGTACCGCGACTCGCCCGCCCCGCGCATCGCGGCCCTCGACCGCCTGCTGGGCTGGCTGCCAGCGAACATGCCGCCCGACGACGGCGACAGCGCGATTGCGCATGGCGACTTCCGGCTGGGCAATCTGATATTCCACCCGACCGAACCGCGGGTGATCGCGGTGCTGGACTGGGAACTGGCGACGCTGGGCCATCCGCTGGCCGATCTGGGCTTCTGTGTGATGCCATGGCATTCCGCGCCGGACGAGTATGGCGGGATCCTTGGGCTCGACCACGCTGCCCTGGGCATCCCGTCACGGGCAGAGTTCATCGACCGCTACTACGTGACCGCGCGCCCGACCGCCACGCTGCGCCCCTTCCATGTCGCCTTTGCGCTCTTCCGTTTTGCTGTGATCTTCGTCGGCATCGCCGACCGTGCGCGGGCCGGCAGCGCAGCGTCGCAAGAGGCCGAGAGCCTGGCGCCACTGGCCACGGCGTTTGCCCTGCGCGCGCTGGAAGCGGCGGGGCTGGCGGAATAGCGCCCCCGCCCCTGGATCAGCGACGCGCCACGCCGTCCATCCCCGGCCCGCCAAGGATTCGCGCATGTTCCTGGATCGCAAAGCGGTCCGTCATGCCCGAGACGTAGTCGGAGACGATCCTCGCCAGTTCCATCTCGGTCCGCGCCGCCTCGACATCGGCGCGCCAGTCTCGCGGCAGCAACTCGGGATGCGCCATGAAATGCGGAAACAGGTCCTCCACCATCCGGGTGACCTTTGCCCTCACCTCCATCACCGCGGGCGCGCGATACATGCGGTGGAACAAGAACGACCGGATCGACTTCAACTCCATGTAGAGCTTCTTTGAAAACCGGATGATCGTCGTGCCCATCGCGCGGATCTCGTCGGCCGACTGCGGCTGCGCGCTGTCCAGCCGGGTGCGCGCGACCGACAGCACATCCTCCACCATCACCCCGAACACGCGCCGCAGCGCCTCGTGCCGCCGCCGCATCGGATCGAGGTCGGGATAGAGGCGATCCACCTCTGCAAAGGCCGGGCCGGTGACCGGCAGGTCCATCAGGTCATCCTCGGTGAACAGGCCAGACCGCAGGCCGTCGTGCAGGTCATGGTGGGAATAGGCGACATCGTCAGCAATGGCGGCCACCTGCGCCTCGGCGCTGGCATGGGTGTGCAGTTCCAGATCGTGCCGCGCGTTGTAGTCGGCCAGCGCATAGGGCAGATCTCCGGTGACCGGGCCGTTGTGCTTGGCTAGCCCCTCCAGCGTCTCCCATGTCAGGTTCAGTCCGTCGAATTCGGCATAGTGGCGTTCTAGCCGCGTCACGATGCGAATAGCCTGGGCGTTGTGGTCGAAGCCGCCATAGGGGGCCATGAGTTCCCCAAGCGCGTCCTCTCCGGTATGGCCAAAGGGGGTGTGACCGAGATCATGCGCCAGCGCGACTGCCTCGGCCAGGTCGGTGTTCAGGCCCAGAACGCCGGCGATTGTGCGGGCAACCTGTGCCACCTCGATCGTATGCGTCAGACGGGTGCGGTAATAATCGCCCTCATGCTCCACGAAAACCTGCGTCTTGTGCTTCAAGCGGCGAAAGGCGCTGGAATGGATGATCCGGTCGCGGTCTCGCTGGAACGGGCTGCGGAAGGTACTGAGCCGTTCCGCATGAAGCCGGCCGCGACTTTGCGCGGGGTCAGAGGCATAGGGGGCCTGCATTCGGATCCTGTTCTTGTCGGTCTGCCTGCGCAGGCTTATATTTCAAAGCGAACCAGAACGAAACGGACGATCCGGATGGACCTGACCCTGCCCCCCAAGGTGACCGACCGCGCCTTTGCCCGGCTGGCCGAGATCAACGGCGCCACGGGCGAGACGCGCGCCCTTCGCGTGGCGGTTGAGGGCGGGGGCTGTTCGGGGTTTCAGTATGACATCCGATTGGATGAGCCGGCCGAGGATGATCTGGTTCTGGAGAAGGACGGTCAGAGGGTGCTGGTCGACAGCGTGTCCCTGCCCTTTCTTCAGAATGCGGTGATCGACTTTTCCGAGGAGTTGATCGGCGCGCGGTTCGTGATCGAGAATCCGAACGCCGCATCCTCCTGCGGGTGCGGCGTCAGCTTCTCGATGTAGGGATCAGCGCAGCACTTCGCCGGTCAGCGGGTCGAGGCGAAGTTCCAGCTTGCCGCCGCTGGCCAGATACACTTCCACCTCCCAGTAGCCGTCGTCGTCCCAATCGACCTCGTCGATCCAGGCGACGTCATGGGCCGCTTCGACAGACGCGATGATTTCTGACAGCGGCAGGGCGTCGGCGGGCGGCGGGGTGTCGGCGGCTGCGATACCGGTGCCGAGCATGAGGGCGATCAGGGCGGGTGCGATGGGTTTCATGCGTTCTCTCCTTTGGTGCCCTTTCGACTTAGGCAGCGGCTGACGATCCGCAAGGGCACCGGCGGGTTGCCGCCGCAGCGGGCGCGGGGTAGCAATCGGTGACGCGGTGCGGGGGGGCAGATGAAGATCGCCTGTTTCAACATCAACGGGGTCAAGGCGCGGATCGACGTGCTGCTGCGCTGGCTGGAGGACAGCCGCCCGGATGTCGCGCTGCTGCAGGAGATCAAGTCGGTCGATGACGGTTTTCCGCGCGAGGTGATCGAGGGGCGGGGCTACCGGGTGGAGACCCATGGGCAGAAAGGCTTCAACGGCGTGGCGATCCTTTCGCGGTTGCCGCTGGAGGATGTGGCGCGGGAGCTGCCGGGGGATGACGGGGACGAGCAGGCGCGGTGGATCGAGGCGACGGTGATCGGCGACAGGCCGGTGCGGGTCTGCGGGCTTTATCTGCCGAACGGAAATCCCGCGCCGGGGCCGAAGTATGATTACAAGCTGGCATGGATGGCGCGGCTGGAGGGGCGGGCGCGGGACTTGCTGGCGACGGAGGAGCCGGTGGTGATGGCGGGGGATTACAACGTGATCCCGCAGGCCGAGGATGCGGCGCGGCCTGATGCCTGGCGGAAGGATGCGCTGTTCCTGCCGGAGAGCCGGGCGGCGTTTCGGCGGGTCGTGCATCTGGGCTTCACCGAGGCGTTTCGGGCGCGGCATCGGGGGCCGGGGCATTACACGTTCTGGGACTATCAGGCGGGGGCCTACGAGCGGAACGATGGCATTCGGATCGACCATGCCTTGCTGTCGCCGCAGGCCGCGGATCTGCTGCGGGACTGTCATATCGAGGCGGGGGTTCGGGCCTGGGAAAAGCCGTCGGATCATGTGCCGCTGTGGGTGGATCTGGACGCCTGAGGGGGCCTGTCCACGGTTGTCCACGCGTGGACAGAATCTCAACCCACTGAAAACGCTGAATTTCCGATTTTTTGTTTACCGGATTTTAACCCCGTCCACGCACCTCAAGCCGCGAAATCCGTCACCACCGCCACGCCCGGCGGGGTGGGGCCGTTGAAGGCCCGCAGCTCTGCCGAGACGCCGGACAGGCCGATCTCGCGCGCGATCAGGGGGGCCATGTCCACCCGGCCGGATTCGACCAGCGTCAGCAGCGAGGGGAAGCGCCAGGACGGCATGCCGCGGGTGCCGAAAAGCGCGAGGTTCTTCATGTAGACGGTGTTCATGTCGATCTGCATCTGTGCGGTGTGGCCCACCGGCATGCCGACCTGAACGTGACGCCCCAGCGCGCGCAGGCAGCGGATCGAGGCGTTGGTGGTGGCTTCGATCCCCAGCGCCTCGACACTCACATGGGCGCCGCCGCCGGTGATCTCTATGATCCTTGCCGCCGTGTCGCCGTCGCGGGCGTTCACCGCGGCCTCTGCCCCGAGGCCGATGGCATGGGTCAGCTTTTCGGGCACCACGTCCACCACCACGACGCGCGCTCCCATGGCGCGGCCGAGGATCAGGCAGGCCAGCCCGATGCCGCCGGTGCCGTGAACCGCCAGCCATTCACCGGGCGCCAGCGCGGCGCGGCCGGTCAGCGCGTGCCACGCGGTCGTGACCCGGCAGCCGAGGCCCGCCGCGACCGTGGCCGACAGGGCATCGGGCAGCCGCGCAAGGTTCTGGGCGAAGGGAACGGCGACATATTCGGCAAATGCGCCGGGTTCCACGAAACCCGGCAGGCGCTGGCTGGGACAGGTGTGGCTTTGCCCGCTCTGGCAGGTCGGGCAGGTGCCGCAGGCGAGGATGAAGGGCGCGACGACCACGTCACCCTTTTGCCATGGCGCGCCCGCGCCGACCTCCACCACCTCGCCGCAATATTCGTGCCCGCCGATCTGGCCGGGCTTCACGCGGGGGTGTTCGCCGCACCAGCCGTGCCAGTCGGACCGGCAGACGCCGCAGGCCATGACGCGCAGCACGACGCCGCCCGGTTCGGCCACCGGATCGGGCACATCCTCTATCGCCAGATCTGCGTTGTATTCCCTGAGAACCGCCGCGCGCATCGTCACCCCCCGTCTTTCCGGCACCATCAGCACCGGGCGGGCGGGAAGGTCAAGCCGGGGTCAGAGGATTTCGACCGAGTAGCGTTCGATTACGGTGTTCGCCAGAAGCTTCTCGCACATGCTGCGCACCTCTGCCTCGGCCGCCGCGCGGTCGGTGGCGTCAAGATCAAGCTCGATCACCTTGCCCTGACGCACGCCCTGCACGCCACCAAAGCCGAGCGAGCCGAGCGCGTGGCGCACCGCCTCGCCCTGCGGATCGAGGACGCCATCCTTCAACATCACATGAACACGCGCCTGCAACATTCTGCCCTGCCTCAGTTTATCAGTTTTGGTCTGGCCACGCGCGGGCCGTTTTCCTGCAGCACGCCCAGCCGTTTCGCCACCTCGGTATAGGCGTCGGCCAGGCTGCCGAGATCGCGGCGGAACACGTCCTTGTCGAGCTTCTGGCCGGTCTTGACGTCCCAGAGGCGGCACGAGTCCGGGCTGATCTCGTCGGCGATGATCAGGCGGGGGAAGTCGTTTTCCCAGATGCGCCCGATCTCGATCTTGAAATCGACCAGGCGGATGCCGACGCCCATCATCACGCCCGACAGGAAGTCGTTGACGCGCAGCGCCAGCGCGATCATGTCGTCCAGATCCTGCTGGCTGGCCCAGCCGAAGGCGATGACATGTTCCTCGGACACCAGCGGGTCGCCCAGCTTGTCGTCCTTGTAGTAGAATTCCACGATGGGGCGCGGCAGCGGCGTGCCCTCTTCTATCCCCAGCCGCGTGGAGATGGAGCCTGCGGCAAAGTTGCGCACGACCACTTCCAGCGGGATGATCTCTACCTGCCGGATAAGCTGTTCGCGCATGTTCAGGCGGCGGATGAAATGGGTCGGCACGCCGATGTTGTTCAGCCCGTTCATGAAGAATTCGGACAGCCGGTTGTTCAGCACGCCCTTGCCCTCGATCACTTCCTTTTTCTGGGCATTGAAGGCGGTGGCGTCATCCTTGAAATACTGGATGAAGGTGCCCGGCTCGGGGCCTTCATACAGGATCTTGGCCTTGCCTTCGTAGACCTTTGTGCGACGTGGTGCCATGGAAACTCCAGGTATCGTGGGCAATGACAATAGGGGCGCCGCGGCACGGCCCCCTGCCCTGCGCCTGCTATATGCCATGGCCTGCCGCGTCGCAAGCGCCGCGCGCGGACTTGCGGGATCGCCCCGCGCATCGCATATCAGAGGGGTAACTCTGGCCGGACGGAGGGATTGATGTCCACGACTTTCGACGACCGCGAACGCGCATTCGAGGCGAAATTCGCCCATGACGAGGAAATGCAGTTCCGTGCAATGGCCCGACGCAGCAAGCTGCTGGGGCTTTGGGCGGCAGAGCTTCTGGGCAAGACCGGCGAGGAGGCGAATGCCTATGCGCTGGAGGTCGTGAAGGCCGATCTGTCGGAGCCGGGGCACGAGGATGTGGTGCGCAAGGTGGCCGCCGATCTGGGCGACCGGGCCGATGCCGCCACCGTCAGGGCGCAACTGGACGCGCTGCTGCCGGTCGCCAAGCAGCAGGTGCTGAACGAGGCCAACTGACGCCGGGGCGTTCGATCCGGCGGACGATGGTCATGCCGAATATGAATTTGCCTCGGATTGCCCGCTGTGGCATCCAGTCGATGCGGGCAGCCAGAAGGCTGCCCTTTTGACATCGCGAAAGGACCGATGATGACCGATGCTCTGTCGCGGATGCTTTCCGGGCGCGACTGGATACTGGCCGACGGGGCGACGGGCACCAACCTGTTCAACATGGGGTTGCAGGCCGGCGACGCGCCGGAATTCTGGAACGTGGACGAGCCCGAGAAGATCCGCACGCTTTATCGCGGCGCGGTAGAGGCGGGGTCGGATCTGTTCCTGACCAACACCTTTGGCGGCAACGCCAGCCGGCTGAAGCTGCACCAGGGCGAGGCGCGGGTGCGCGAGCTGAACCGCGCGGGTGCCGAGATCGGGCGCGAGATCGCGGACAAGGCGGATCGGCCGGTGATCGTGGCCGGATCGGTCGGCCCGACGGGTGAGATCATGGCCCCGATGGGCAGCCTGACCCACGAACTGGCGGTGGAGATGTTCCACGAACAGGCCGAGGGGCTGAAGGAGGGCGGCGCCGACGTGCTGTGGGTGGAGACGATCAGCGCGGCCGAGGAATACAAGGCGGCCGCCGAGGCCGCCGAACTGGCCGGCATGCCCTGGTGCGGGACGATGAGTTTCGACACCGCGGGACGGACGATGATGGGCGTGACCTCCGCCGCGATGGTGCAGATGGTGGAAAAGCTGCGCAATCCGCCGCTGGCATTCGGCGCGAACTGCGGCGTGGGCGCGTCGGACCTGCTGCGCACGGTGCTGGGCTTTGCCGCGCAGGGGACGGAGCGGCCGCTGGTCGCCAAGGGCAATGCCGGGATCCCGAAATACCACGACGGGCATATCCATTACGACGGCACGCCCGAACTGATGGCGGAATATGCGGTGCTGGCGCGGGATTCCGGCGCGACGATCATCGGCGGCTGCTGCGGCACCACGCCCGACCACCTGCGCGCGATGCGGGCGGCGCTGGAAACGCGGCCGCGCGGGCCGCGCCCGACGCTGGAGACGATCACCGGGGCGCTGGGGGGCTTTTCATCCGCCTCGGACGGGACCGGAGAGGACGCCGGCGCGGGCCGCGAACGGCGCAGGCGGCGCGGCTGAGCGGCCCCTAGAACAGTGAAAGCTGGTCACCCGGCTGCGGCGGCGGCGCGAAAAGGTCGGTTCGCAGGGTCAGACCGCCTCGCGCAAGGCCCAGCCGCGTGCAGGCCAGATCGAAGCGGCGGCGCAGCAGGTCGGCATAGATCCCCTGCCCGCGCATCCGCGTGCCGAAGGCCGGATCGTAGTCGCGCCCGCCGTGCATGTCGCGCACCTGCTTCATCACCCGCGCGGCGCGGTCGGGGAAGTGCTCGGCCAGCCAGTCGCGGAACAGCGGCGCCACCTCCAGCGGCAGTCGCAGGGCGATCATGCTGGCGCTGGTCGCACCGGCGTCGCGGGCGGCCGCCAAGATCGCGTCGAGTTCGTGGTCAGTCAGCGCGGGGATCATCGGCGAGGCCATGACGCGGACCGGGATGCCCGCCGCCGCCAGCCGTTCGATGGTACGCAGCCGGCGGGCCGGGGCGGGCACGCGCGGCTCCATCACCCGCGACAGGGCGGGGTCGAGCGTGGTCACGCCGATCCCAACTGCCACCAGCCCCTGCCCCGCCATTTCGGCCAGAATGTCGATGTCGCGTTCGACCAGCGCGCCCTTGGTCGTGACGGTGATCGGATGGCGGAAATCGCGCAGCACCGACAGGATCGCACGCATGATGCCCCGGTCATGCTCTATCGGTTGATAGGGGTCTGTGTTGGTGCCGAGCGCCAGAACGGCAGGCGTGTAGCCGGGCCGGCGCAGTTCCGCCGCCAGCACCTCTGCCGCGTTCGGGCGGGCGACCAGCCGGGTTTCGAAATCCAGTCCCGGTGACAGGCCCAGAAAGGCGTGGGTGGGCCGGGCGTAGCAATAGATGCAGCCGTGTTCGCAGCCGCGATAGGGGTTTACAGAGCGGTCGAAGCTGATGTCGGGCGAGGTGTTCCGGGTGATCGCGCGGCGCAGCCGTTCCTCTGTCACCTCGGTCCGCAGGGGTGGCAGATCCTCGGGCAGATCCCAGCCGTCATCCGCCCCCTCACGGGTCAGCCGGTCGAACCGGGACACCGTATTCGTTGCCGCGCCGCGCCCGTGGCGGCGGTCGGCATCGATGCGGGATCCATCGGGCTGGAACATGCGGCAAAGATAGAACACAACAGGAACATCCGCAAGCGTCACGACCCCGGCGCCGGAATTGTCGGTTGCGACGCGGCAGAAGTCGCAAATCATCGCGTCCGTTAAGCTGTTCGGGCGCATTTGACGCTAAAATGGCGGCGCGATCCGCCCGCAATTGGAGAGCCAGATGGCCGAGGACGACGACATCATCCTGTCCGAACTGCCGGACGACGAACTGGTCCTGCAAATGCACGACGACCTTTACGACGGCATGAAAGAGGAAGTCGAGGAAGGGGTTCACATCCTGCTGGAGCGCGGATGGGCACCTTACCGCGTTCTGACCGAGGCACTGGTCGGCGGCATGACGATCGTCGGCAACGATTTCCGCGACGGCATCCTGTTCGTGCCCGAGGTGCTGCTGGCCGCCAACGCGATGAAGGGCGGCATGTTCATCCTGAAGCCGCTGCTGGCCGAAACCGGCGCGCCACGGATGGGCAAGATGGTGATCGGCACGGTCAAGGGCGACATCCACGACATCGGCAAGAACCTTGTCGGCATGATGATGGAGGGTGCGGGATTCGAGATCGTCGATCTGGGCATCAACAACGCCGTCGAGAAATACCTAGAGGCGCTGGACCGCGAACAACCTGATATCCTGGGCATGTCGGCGCTGCTGACGACGACGATGCCCTACATGAAGGTCGTGATCGACACGATGAAGGAAATGGGCATCCGCGACGACTATATCGTGCTGGTCGGCGGCGCGCCGCTGAACGAGGAGTTCGGCCGCGCGATTGGCGCCGATGCCTATTGCCGGGACGCCGCAGTGGCGGTGGAGACGGCAAAACAATTCATCGCCCGCAAGCACAACCAGATGTCCGCCGCCACCTGACTGACGGGCGGCAAATCTGTGCCCGGCTATCGCGGGAAATCGCGACAGCCCACTTCTGTCCGGGGGTGTTTCGGGCTATGTCGTAAGACATGGACCTGATTGCGCTTGTCCTTGTTGTTGCCTCTCTATTTGTGGTCATCGGGCTGACGGAGCCGTTGGCCGCCAGACTACGATTGCCGCATACCGTGGTGCTGGCTGTCGTGGGCGTTCTGGTCGGCATCGGCGCCGTGCTGCTGCTGATCACCGACCTGACCGATGCGCTGAATCCGGTGGCCGAGGCGATCACCACGCTGCCGATCACCGCCAATGTCTTTCTTTACGTGTTTCTGCCCACTTTGCTGTTCGAGGTGGCGCTGGGGCTGAACCTGCGGCGCATGCTGGATGACTGGGTGCCGATCCTGGTGCTGGCGGTGGTCGCGGTGGGTGTGGCGACGGCTGCAGTGGGCTATGCGCTGTTCCCGCTGACCGGCATGACGCTGGCGGCCTGCCTGCTGATCGGCGCCATCGTATCCACCACCGATCCGTCGGCCGTCGTCAACATCTTCCGCAACATCGCCGCCCCGCAGCGGCTGACCCGCATCGTCGAGGGCGAGAGCCTGCTGAACGACGCCGCCGCCATCGCGCTGTTCGGTCTGTTCCTGACCATCGTGATGCGCGGGGTGCCCGACCCGTCGCTCAGCGAGGCGCTGCTGCGCTTTCCCGCGCTGATGCTGGGCGGCGGTGCGCTGGGCTGGCTGATCGCGCGCGTTGCGATCTGGCTGATGGCGATGTTCCCGCGCCACCCGCTGGCGCAGGTGACGCTATCCATCGCCCTGCCCTATCTGGTCTATATCGCGGCCGAACGCGGTGTCGGCGTGTCGGGCGTGGTGGCGGTGGTCACCGCCGGGATGACGCTGAACCTGATCGGCCCCGGCCGTCTGCCGCCCGCCGCCTGGGGCTACCTGCGAGAGGTCTGGGGGTTGCTGGCGCATTGGGCGGGGTCGCTGATCTTTGTCCTTGCCGCGCTGCTGATCCCGCGCCTGCTGGGCGAGGCGCGGCTGTCGGACCTGGGGCTGGTGCTGGCGGTGATTGCGGCGGCTGTGTTTGCGCGGGCGATCATCCTGTTTCTGGTGCTGCCGATGCTCAGCCTTGTGCGGGCCTCCCCGCCGGTGCAGGTGCCCTATCGCGTTGCCATCATGTGGGGCGGTCTGCGTGGCGCAGTCACCCTGGCACTGGCGCTGGCGGTGACCGAGAACCCCGCCGTCCCGTCCGAGGTGCAGCGGCTGGTGGGGATCCTGGCAACCGGCTTCACCCTGTTCACCCTGCTGGTGCAGGGCACGACGTTGCGCTGGGTGATCGGGCGGCTGGGGCTGGACAAGCTGTCACCGCTGGACCGGGCGCTGGCCAGCCAGGTCGTCGCCGTGGCGCTGCAGAACGTGCGCGAGGATGTGGCCGAGACCGCGCGCGATCAAGCCCTGTCGCGCGAGACCGTGCGATCCGAGGCGAAGCGTTTCGGCGAGCGGCTGGAATCTGCCGTGAGGGCGGCGGATGAGGGCGCGGACATCGCCGACCGGGACCGCATCACCCTGGGACTGGTGGCGCTGGCCGGGCGCGAGCGCGACCTGATCCTGGAGAATTTCCGCCAGCAGTTGATCTCTGCCCGGCTGATCGAGCGGATGCTGTCGGATGCCGACCGGCTGATCGAGGCGACGCGTGGCGGCGGCCGGAACGAATACCGCCGCGCCGGGCGCAAGGCTTTGGGCTATGGCGCGGGCTACCGGCTGGCCACCTTCCTGCACAACCGGCTGCGCCTGTCGGGGCTGCTGGCGCGGCTGACCTCGGAACGGTTCGAGATCCTGCTGAACCAGCGTCTGATCCTGAGCGAGCTGCACGAATATATCGACGCCAAGATCCGCCGGATCCACGGACGCCGCGTGGCGGAACTGCTGCACGAGCTTCTGCACCGGCGCGAGGAAGAGACCGAGAGCGCGCTGGAGGGGCTGCGGCTGCAGTATCCCGGCTATTCCGAGGAGCTGGAGCGGCAGTATATCCGCCGCACCGCCCTGAGACTCGAGGAGCGCGAATACGACATCCTGCGCGCCGACGGATTGATCGGGCCAGAGCTTTACACCACCCTGTCGCAACAGGTCGCGGCGGCGCGGGCGGCGCTGGAACCGCAACCGCTGCTGGATCTGGCGGTGCAGAAATCCGACCTCGTGCGTCAGTTCCCGCTGTTTGCCGATATGGACGACACAGCACGCAAACGGCTGACCCGCGCGCTCGTCACGGTCTATGTGGAGCCGGGCACGGTGCTGATCCGCAAGGACGAACTGCCCAGATCGGTCTATTTCATCGCCTCGGGCGCCGTGGAAAGCGAGATGGCAGGGCAGAAGTTCCGCATGGGCCGCGGAGAGATGTTCGGGCAGCTTGGCGTCCTGGCCGGTGCAAGGCGGCGTGCGCAGGTGGTTGCGATCAGCCCCTGCACGCTGCTGGCGCTGTCCGAGGCGCGCTTTCGAAAGCTGGTCAGCCGCAACCGCCCGCTGCAGATCGCCGTAAGGGACAGCGCCCGCCGCCGTGGGGTGAAGCTGCCGCCCGACCTGTTGCCGCCCGATCTGGAAGAAGAATACGTCGAAGCGGTGGCAGAAAAGCCCGCCGAGGAGACGGTGGAGAACCGGCAGGACGCGCCGCCAGCAGACGACGCAGATCAGGAGGCAGAGGATCCGCCCGCGCCGGCTCAGTCCTCGGCGTCGCCCTGATCGGCGATCCGGGCGACAGAAACAACCACTTCTCCGCTGCCGGTGTCGAACACCTTCACGCCGCCCGCGCTGCGCGAGCGGAACGAGATCCCCTCGACCGGCACGCGGATCGACTGCCCGGTCGAGGTGGCGAGCATCACCTGATCGCCTTGCTCCACCGGGAAGCTGGCCACCAGCGGCCCGCCCCGCATCGCGCGGTCCACGGCCGCGACGCCCTGACCGCCGCGCCCGCGCACCGGGTAGTCATGGCTCGACGACAGCTTGCCCAGGCCGCGCGCGGTGATGGTCAGGATCAGATCCTCGGCCGCCGACATCTCGGCATAGCGTTCGGTGCTGAGTTGCCCGCCTTCGACTTCAACCTCGTCCTCGTCAGCCTCGCCATCATCCGGCGCCCCGGCAACCAGCCGGCGCTGCTTCAGATAGGCGGCACGTTCCTCTGGCGTGGCCTCGAAATGGCGGATCACCGCCATGCTGACGACATGATCGTTCGTACCCAGACGGATGCCGCGCACGCCGGTTGAATCGCGGCCCTTGAACACGCGGACGTCGGTCGTGGGGAAGCGGATTGCTCGACCGCCGTCGGTTACGAGCATCACGTCATCATTCTCGTCCGCGATGCGGGCGTTCACCAAGCTCACGCCCTCGGGCAGTTTCATCGCGATCTTGCCGTTCGACTTCACATTGGTGAAATCCGACAGCGCATTGCGGCGCACGTCACCAGCCGAGGTGGCAAAGACGATCTGCAACTCATCCCATTCCGTCTCTGGCACGTCGACGGGCATGATCGCGGCGATGGAAACCCCGGTCGTGATCGGCAGGATGTTGACGATCGCCTTGCCCCGCGCCGACCGGCCTGCCAGCGGCAGGCGCCAGGTCTTCAGCTTGTAGACCATGCCGTCGGTGGTGAAGAACAGAAGCTGGGTGTGCGTGTTGGCGACGAAGAGCGTAGTCACCACGTCGTCTTCCTTGGTCGCCATCGACGAAAGACCCTTGCCGCCGCGGCGCTGGGCGCGGAATTCGGCCAGCGGCGTGCGTTTGATGTAGCCGCCCGAGGTCACGGTCACGACCATGTCCTCGCGCTCTATCAGATCCTCGTCGTCCATGTCGCCGGCCCAGTCGACGATCTCGGTCCGGCGGGGGATGGCGAACAGGTCGCGCACCTCGCGCAGCTCGTTCGAGATGATCTCCATGATCCGCTCGCGCGAGCGCAGGATGTCCAGATAGTCGCGGATCTTTGCGGCCAGCTCCTGCAGCTCGTCGGTGATTTCCTTGACGCCCATCGCGGTCAGGCGCTGCAGGCGCAGGTCGAGGATTGCGCGGGCCTGGGTCTCGGACAGGTTGTAGGTGCCGTCCTCGTTCACCCGGTGGCTCGGGTCGTCGATCAGGTTGATGAATTCGACGATGTCGCCCGCGGGCCAGCGCCGGGTCATCAGCTTTTCGCGCGCCTCGGCCGGGTCGGCAGAACCGCGGATCGTCGCGACCACCTCGTCCACGTTAGACACCGCGACCGCCAGACCGCAGAGCACATGGCTGCGTTCGCGCGCCTTGCGCAGCTCGAACGCGGTGCGACGCGCCACGACTTCCTCGCGGAAGGTTATGAAATGCGTCAGGAAATCCCGCAGCGTCAACTGCTCTGGCCGGCCGCCGTTCAGCGCCAGCATGTTGCAGCCAAACGAGGTCTGCATCGGGGTGAATCGGTAAAGCTGGTTCAGCACGACCTCGGGCGTGGCGTCGCGCTTCAACTCGATCACGACGCGCACGCCGGAGCGGTCGGATTCGTCCTGGACGTGCGAGATCCCCTCGATCTTCTTGTCGCGCACCTGTTCGGCGATCTTTTCGATCATCGCGGACTTGTTCACCTGATAGGGGATCTCGTCGACGATGATGGCGAAGCGGTCCTTGCGGATTTCTTCAACCCGGGTCTTTGCGCGGATGATGACCGAGCCGCGCCCCTCGATATACGCCTTGCGCGCGCCGGAGCGGCCGAGGATCTGGGCGCCGGTGGGGAAATCGGGCGCGGGCACGTAGTCCATCAGCTGTTCGCTGGTCAGGTCGGGGTCCGCGATCAGGGCAAGCGTTGCGTCCACCACCTCGCCCAGATTGTGCGGGGGGATGTTGGTGGCCATGCCGACGGCGATGCCGCCCGCGCCGTTGACCAGCATGTTCGGGAAGCGCGCCGGCAGGACGGTCGGTTCCTCGTCCTTGCCGTCGTAATTGTCCTGAAAATCGACCGTGTCCTTGTCGATATCGGCCAGCAGGAAGTTCGCGGGCCGGTCCATGCGGACCTCGGTGTAGCGCATGGCGGCGGCGTTGTCGCCGTCCATCGAGCCGAAATTCCCCTGCCCGTCCAGCAACTTGAGCGACATGGAAAACGGCTGCGCCATGCGCACCAGCGCGTCGTAAATCGCCGAATCGCCGTGCGGGTGATACTTGCCCATCACGTCGCCGACGGGGCGCGCGGACTTGCGGTAGGGCTTGTCGTGGGTGTTGCCGGTTTCGTGCATTGCGTAAAGAATACGCCGATGGACCGGTTTCAGGCCGTCGCGCAGATCCGGGATGGCGCGGCTGACGATCACGCTCATCGCATAGTCGAGGTAGCTGGCCTTCATCTCCTCTTCGATGGAGATGGTGGGGCCTGACGGCTCCCGCGGGGGTGGGGTTTCGTCCATGTTTTCAGGGGGTTCCGGGCGGTCGCTCACGCTGTTGCTACCTTGTCAGGAAAAACGCAGGATCTGGTTGCGCACCTTATAGACCATACCGGATATGGGGTGCAATGGCACCGGGCGGGCATGCGTGGCAGCCACCCTTAGGGAGTGCTAACATACTGTTTTAATTGAAAAGCAGGAAGGCCGTGGCATCATCATTCCATCGTCAATCGGCATGAGGTGCGCCATGGAAAGGACGGAAACGGAGTTGATGCTTAAGGGGTACGGGCTGACGACCGCGGAGCTTTACTATCGAATGCCCGATTATCGTAGTGTTCTCAACAGCTTCGTCTGGCAGGAATACGATCTTGCGCCGGATTATCCGCGCCTGTTCCAGTTCATCGAGTTCTGGCAGGAAAAGATCGAGGGGCCGCTGCATTCCGTCCGCTTCACCCACCGCAAGATGATCAGCCCGGGCGAATGGCGGAACGTGGTTGGAGAGTTCCGGCTGCACTGAAAACCGGGGCAGCGCCTGCCAGAACCCGTCTGGCAGGCGTATGGCAAGCGTATGGCAGGCGTATGGCACCTGCGCGCGCTGTCTGGCCGGGATGCGCAACACCGGCGTGCCATCCTGCCTGCCAGCAATGCGCCACCACGCTGCCACCACCCTGCCACCGGGGCGGCGGCACCAGCGCGCGCCGGTGCCGGGTTTCGCGCAACGCTGCTCAACCACCCGCGCGCAGCAGCATCCCGTAAAGGTCGCGCGGATCGTCTGGGTCGGCGATCATGTCCAGCGGCTGGAAGAAGTCGGTGCCCTGGGTGCGCCCGTGCAGCCAGCGCAGGGCACTGAAATCCTCGATCGCAAAGCCGACGCCGTCGAACAGGGTGATCTGGTCGGCGCGCACCCGCCCCGCCGCCGCACCGATGATGACCTGCCAAAGCTCGGTGACGGGATGGTCGGGGTCCAGTTGCTGGATCTCGCCCTCTATCCGCGTCTGGGGTGGGTATTCCACGAAGATCGAGGAGCGGAGCAGGATGTCGCGGTGCAGTTCCGTCTTGCCGGGGCAGTCGCCGCCGATGGCGTTGATGTGGATGCCGGTGCCGACCATGTTGTCGGTCAGGATCGTCGCATACTGCTTGTCGGCGGTGCAGGTGGTGACGATCTGCGCGCCCTCCATCGCCTCTTCGGCGGTGCGGCAGGGGGTGACGGTCAGGCCGCTGCCTGACAGGTTGCGGGCGCATTTCGCGGTGGCGGCGGGGTCGATGTCGTAAAGCCGCACCTCGGTCAGGCCGCAGACGGCGCGGAAGGCCAGCGCCTGAAACTCTGCCTGCGCGCCGTTGCCGATCATCGCCATCACGCGCGCGCCTTTCGGGGCGAGGTGCCGCGCGGCCATTGCCGATGTGGCGGCGGTGCGCAGGGCGGTCAGGATGGTCATCTCGGTCAAGAGGACGGGATAGCCGGTGTCCACGGTCGCCAGCACGCCGAATGCGGTGACGGTCTGCAGCCCCTGCCGCATGTTGCTGGGGTGGCCGTTGACGTATTTGAATCCGTAGAGCGCGCCGTCGGAAGTGGGCATCAGCTCGATCACGCCGACATCGGAATGGCTGGCCACCCGCGGGGTCTTGTCGAAGGCTTCCCAGCGGCGGAAATCAGCCTCGATCTCGCCGGCCAGATCGCGCAGCACCCGCTCCACCCCGATCTGGAGCACCAGCCGCATCATGTTGTCGACGCTGACGAAGGGCACCAGCGCAAGGCGTGAGGGCGTGGTCACCCGAAGCTCCGCGTCGGGCGGTCAAAGACCTTGCGGCCCATCAGGCTGGCGACCAGATCGACCATCAGCCGCGCGGTGCGGCCGCGTTCGTCGAGAAAGGGGTTGAGTTCCACCAAGTCGAGCGAGGTGACGAGGCCGCTTTCGTGCAAGAGTTCCATGACCAGATGCGCCTCGCGGAAGGTGGTGCCGCCGGGGACGGTGGTGCCGACGGCGGGGGCGATGCCGGGATCGAGGAAATCGACATCGAGGCTGACGTGCAGCAGCCCGTTCGCCGCCGCCACCCGGTCGAGGAAGGCGCGCAGCGGCGCGACGACACCGTATTCGTCGAGCACCCGCATGTCCTTGATCGCGATGTCATGGGCCAGGAGGGCCGCGTGTTCCGCCGCATCGACCGAGCGGATGCCGAACAGGCAGATGTTTTCGGCCGGAACCGGCGCGGGAAAGGCGGGGAAGGCATCGAAGCCCGGCACGCCCGCCAGATAGGCCACCGGCGTGCCGTGCAGGTTGCCCGATTGCGTGGTGATCGGTGTGTGAAAATCGGAATGGGCATCGAGCCACAGCACGAACAGCGGCCGTCCCGCCGCATCGGCATGTTCCGCCACGCCCGCGATGGAGCCCAGCGAGAGCGAGTGATCGCCGCCCATGAACACCGGCAGGCCGCGCGCCATCGCCGCCCGCCCGGCGTCGCGCAGGGCGGCGGTCCAGCCCAGAACCTCGGCCAGGGAATGGACCGCCGGGTTGGCGCAGGCGGCGTCCTGAAGCGGCGGCAGGGCGACATCGCCCAGATCCTCGACCGTATGGCCGAGGACTGCGAGGGCGCGCCCGAGGCCGGCGGTGCGGTAGGCGGCGGGGCCCATCAGGCAGCCGGGATAGCGCTGGCCCGCGTCGATGGGCGCGCCGATCAGCAGGCAGGTGCGGGACATGGCGATTCCTTCTCAAGGCCCCGTGCGGCCGACGGGTCGATGGCGAGAGGCTGGCAGATTACCGGCACGCGTCAAGGCTGGAACAGCCGCCCTGCGGATCAGCGCGCCCGGCGCAGGGCCGCCAGCAGCCAGAGACCAACAAGCGCGAAGGACAGGATCGCATTCCACGAGGCCATCGACAGCGTCAGGAACTCCCACGGCACCTCGTCGCAGCGCACGACCGGGGCCTCCATGATCTGCGCCAGCAGATCCTGCGCCGAGAGCCCGTCGATGGAGCCGGCGACGCAGGTGTCCGGCCCCTGCCACCAGCCACGCTCCACCCCGGTGTGATAGACGCCGATGCCGCCGGTCGTGGCCGCCGCCGCCGCGCCCAGCAGCGGCAGGGCGGCACCGGGCAAGGCCAGCGCCAGACCGCCCAGCAGCACCGCCGCCAGATGCGGCCAGCGCTGCCAGATGCACATCGGACAGGGCGGCAGCCCGCCGAGATACTGGAACGCCAGCGCCCCCAGCAGCAGCGCCGCCGAGCCGCCGGCGGCCAGCAGGATCAGCCCGTTTCGTGTCACAGCAGCCGCACCACAAGGAACCCGCCCAGCAACAAAGCCACGAAGAGCGTGAACATCAAGCCCAGCCTGCGCTCGATGAAATCACGGATCGGTGCGCCGAACCGCCACAGCAGCCAGGCCACGACAAAGAAGCGCAGCCCGCGCGCGACGACCGAGGTGACGATGAAGGTCATCAGCGGCAGGCCGGTCCAGCCCGACATGATGGTGATGACCTTGTAGGGAAAGGGGGTGACGCCGGCGACCAGCACCGCCCAGAAGCCCACGTCGTTGAAACGCTCGTTGAAGGCGGCCATCGCCTCGGCCTTGCCGAGGCTCATCAGGATCGGCTGGCCGATCTGCTCGAATGCAAAGGCGCCGATGGCATAGCCGAGCATCCCCCCGGCGACCGAGGCGGCCAGCGCGACGCCCGCGATCAGGAAGGCGCGGCTGGGCCGGGCGATGATCATGGGGATCATCAGCACGTCTGGCGGGATCGGAAAGACCGAGCTTTCGATGAAGGCCACGGCGGCGAGGATCCAGATCGCATAGGGGCTGCGCGCCTGCGCCATCGTCCAGTCGTACAACGCTCGGATCATCGCGGCTCCCTCTCGCGCCCCCATGACCACGGCGCGGGGCGCGGGTCAAGCTGACGTGCTGCGGTAAGGGGGCGGTTAACCGCGCCGGTGGCAGGCTGCGCCGGGCGCGGCTTTCGGGCCGTGACTTTTCGCCGGGCCGCTGCTAGGCAGCCTTGGTTTTCAGTCGGATGGGGTTTTCGGTGCAGGTGGAGCAAACGGAACTGGCGGGCGTGCTGATCCTGACGCCACGGGTGTTTGGCGATGCGCGCGGCAGCTTCAGCGAATCGTGGAACCGGCGCGTTCTGGCCGAGGCGGGCGTGGATCTGGACTTCGTGCAGGACAACCAGTCGATCAGCGGGCCGGTGGGCACGGTGCGCGGGCTGCACTACCAGTCGCCCCCCCATGCGCAGGACAAGCTGGTGCGGGTGGGCCACGGCGCGATTCTGGATGTGGCGGTGGATGTGCGCGCGGGTTCGCCGACCTATGGCAAGTGGGTCGGGGTGGAACTGACGGCCGGGAATGCGCGGCAGTTGCTGGTGCCCAAGGGGTTCCTGCACGGCTTCGTCACCCGCGCGCCGGATACGGTGGTGCTCTATAAGACGACCGACTACTACGCGCCCGACTGCGACGGCGCGGTGCATTTCGCCGACCCGGATCTGGCCATCGACTGGGGCATCGACCCGGACGCGGCGGTGCTGTCCGACAAGGACGCCAAGGCCCCGCGCCTGGGCGACTGGCAAAGCCCCTTTGTCTGGGAGGGCGCGGCATGAAAATCCTGGTCACAGGGGGGGCGGGTTTCATCGGATCGGCCGTGGTGCGGCAGGCGATCCGCGACGGGCATCAGGTCGTCAACGTCGATTGCCTGACCTATGCGGCCTGTCTGGAGAATGTGGACACGGCGGCCGACGACCCCGGCTATGCCTTCGAGCAGGCGAATATCTGCGACGCCGCCGCGATGGGTCGTGTCTTCACCACCCACCGGCCCGATGCGGTGATGCACCTGGCCGCGGAATCCCATGTCGACCGCTCCATCGACGGCCCCGGCGCCTTCATCGAGACAAACGTGCTTGGCACCTATGTGCTGCTGGAGGCCGCGCGCGCCCATTGGCAGACGGTGGGTAAGCCGGAAGCCTTCCGGTTCCACCACGTCTCCACCGACGAGGTCTATGGCTCGCTGGGTCCGACGGGAAAGTTCACCGAGGACACGCCCTACGACCCGCGCAGCCCCTATTCGGCGTCCAAGGCCGCCAGCGATCATCTGGTGCGCGCCTGGGGAGAAACCTACGGGCTGCCGGTGCTGGTCACCAACTGCTCGAACAACTACGGCCCCTATCATTTCCCCGAGAAGCTGATCCCGGTGGTGATCCTGAAGGCGCTGGGGGGCGAGGCGATCCCGGTCTATGGGCAGGGCCTGAACGTGCGCGACTGGCTGTATGTCGAGGATCACGCCGACGCGCTGCTGACGGTGCTGACGCGGGGCGCGGTGGGCCGGACCTATAACATCGGCGGCGAGAACGAGGCGCGGAACATCGATCTGGTGCAGAAGATCTGCGCCATCCTGGACGACCGCCGCCCGGTCAACCACGCTTACGCCGACCAGATCGCCTTTGTCGCCGACCGCCCCGGCCATGACCTGCGCTATGCCATCGACCCCGCGCGCATCCGCACCGAACTGGGCTGGCGGCCCTCGGTCACGCTGGATCAGGGATTGGAGCGGACGGTGGACTGGTATCTGGCGAACGAGGGCTGGTGGAGGCCCCTGCTGAACCGGCAGGGCGTGGGCGAGCGGTTGGGGAAGACGGCATGATCCTTGTGTTCGGGCAGACAGGTCAGGTGGCGCGGCATCTGGCGGCCGACCCGCGGGTGACGGCGCTGGGGCGCGATGCGGCGGATCTGTCCGACCCCGACGCCTGCGCCGAGGCGATCTGGGAGCATCGCCCCCGCGCGGTGATCAACGCCGCCGCCTGGACGGCCGTGGATGCGGCAGAGGAGGCGGAGTTGAAGGTGCGCACCATCAACGCCGTCAGCCCCGGCTACATGGCCGAGACGGCGGCGGAACTGGAGATTCCCTTTGTCCAGATCTCCACCGATTACGTCTTCGACGGTTCGGGCGAGCGGCCGTGGCAGCCAGACGATGCCACGGCGCCGCTGGGCGCCTATGGGCGGACCAAGATGGCGGGAGAGCGCGCGGTGATCGCCGCGGGTGGTACCTATGCGATCCTGCGGACGAGTTGGGTCTTTTCGGCCCATGGGGCCAACTTCGTGAAGACCATGTTGCGGCTGGGGGCGGAGCGGGAGAGCCTGAAGGTGGTGGCCGACCAGATCGGCGGGCCGACGCCGGCTGCTGCCATCGCGGATGCCTGCCTGACCGTCGCCGAGGCGCTGATCGGGGATGAGACGCTTTCGGGGTTCTATCACCTCGCCGGGCAGCCGGATGTCAGCTGGGCCGGGTTCGCGCGCGAGATCATGGCGCAGGCCGACCTGCCCTGCCGGATCGACGAGATACCGACCGCGGATTATGCCACCCCCGCCCCGCGGCCGCTCAACTCGCGGCTCGACTGCACGACGCTTGAGGCGGCGTTCGGCATCGCCCGGCCCGACTGGCGCGTGGGGCTGGCGGGGGTGTTGGCGGAACTGAGGGAAAACCAATGACCCAGCGCAAGGGCATCATCCTGGCCGGCGGGTCGGGCACCCGTCTTTACCCGATCACCATCGGCGTCTCGAAGCAGCTGATGCCGATCTACGACAAGCCGATGATCTTTTACCCTCTGTCGGTGCTGATGCTGGCGGGGATCCGCGAGATCTGCGTCATCACCACGCCCGAGGATCAGGCGCAGTTCCGGCGTGCCCTTGGCGACGGCAGCCAGTGGGGGGTCAGCCTGACCTATGTCGCGCAGCCGCGGCCCGAGGGGCTGGCGCAGGCCTATACGCTGGCCGAGGAGTTTCTGGCCGGGGCGCCGTCCTGCATGGTTCTGGGGGACAATATCTTCTTTGGGCACGGCCTGCCCGAGATACTGGCGGCGGCGGATGGGCGCGAGGTGGGCGGGACGGTCTTTGGCTATCACGTGGCCGACCCCGAACGCTACGGGGTGGTGGCGATGGATGGGGCCGGAACGGTCACGCAGATCGTGGAGAAGCCGAAGGTGCCGCCGTCGAGCTATGCGGTGACGGGGCTTTATTTTCTGGATGGGTCGGCGCCGGAGCGGGCGCGGCGGGTCACGCCTTCGGAGCGGGGGGAGTTGGAGATTACCAGCCTGCTGGAGATGTATCTGGCCGAGGGGTTGCTGGACGTTCAGTTGATGGGGCGGGGCTATGCCTGGTTGGATACCGGGACGCACGCCAGCCTGCTGGATGCGGGGAATTTCGTTCGCACGCTGGAGAACCGGCAGGGGTTGCAGACCGGGTGTCTGGAGGAGATCGCGTTCCGGGCGGGGTGGATCGATGAGGGGCAGTTGCTGGTGCAGGCCGACATGATGGGCAAGAATGCTTATGGGGCCTATCTGCGGGGGCTTTTGCGGGAATAGTCGGGGCTGTGCACGCGTGCACAAAAAGTCAAGCCATTGATCCAAAACGATTTCGCATTTTCTGTTAACCTGCACTTAACCGTTTCGGGCCGTGTGCAAGCCCGCCCCGCAGCGCCACAATCGCCCTTGCCTGCGCGCCCGGCGCGACTAAGCTGCCCGGCATCCCCGCTGGACGGGGCGCAACAGGGGAGATCGACGCGATGACCGCAGCCAACCTTTCGCTGCCGGGGCTGGTTCTTGCCGCGACGCTTGGCCTCGCGCTGGGCGGGGCCGCAGGGGCGACCGAGCGCACCACGATGGACGACCGCCTGGTGACTCCGGGCAAGCTGACCGTGGGCACCGGCGATCCGGTCTATCCGCCCTGGATGCTGGAGAACGACCCGGCGGGCGGTCTGGGGTTCGAGAACGGGCTGGTCTATGCGCTGGCCGAGGAAATGGGGTTCGACCGCGACGATGTGGAATGGATCGGCCTGACCTTCGAGCAGACGATCGCGCCGGGGGCGAAGCCGTTCGATTTCGCGATCCAGCAGATCTCGGTCACCGAGGCGCGGGCCGAGGTGGTGAGCTTCAGCCAGGTCTATTTCCAGCCCGAAAAGGCGGTGATCGCCCTGCCCGGCAGCCCGGTCGAGGGGGCCACCAGCTTTGCCGACCTGCGCGGCGCGCGCTGGGGCGCGGTGATCGGCACAACCGATCTGGCCTATCTGGAAAACATCCTGAATGTGCAGGATGCGGCCGTCTATGACGACCAGATCGGGGTGTTTCAGGCGATGCAGGCGGGCCAGATCGACGCGACGCTGGCCGCGCTGCCGACCGCGCTGTTCGCCACCGCCGTGCAGATCCCCGAGGCCGGGATCGTGGCGATCCTGCCAGCGGACGAGAACGACCGCGGCCACGGCCTGCTTTTCGAGTTCGAGAACCCGCTGGTGGCCTGGGTGGACGAGGCGCTGGGCGCGGTGATCGAGCGCGGCACGGTGGAGGAGTTGAAGAACACCTATCTGGTCGGCGACCCGGACCTGCCCCGCATCACCGAATGAGCCTGCCGCCCGCCGTCCCCGGCGGTGCGCCGCCAGAGGGGGCGGCGGGTGCCAGCCGCCCTGCCCCACCGCGCCGCCGGGACGACTGGCGCGCGGCGCTGCGCCCGACGATCATCAGCGTTCTGAGCATCGTCGTGGTGTTTGGCGCGCTGGGCTGGTGGATCACCTCGGCCGAGCAATGGCCACGGGTGCAGCGGCAGTTCTTCAGCCTGGACGCGATGCAGGCGGCGTTTCCGCAGGTGCTGCGGGGATTCTGGATCAGCATGCGGATCTGGCTGACGGCGCTGGCCTGCATCGCGGTCTGGGCACTGGCGCTGGCGCTGGTGCGCAGCTTGCGCGCGCCATGGTTCGCGCCGTTCCGGCTGATGGTGGTGGTCTATATCGACATCTTTCGCGGCATCCCGGTGTTGCTGCTGGTGCTGCTGTTCGGTTTCGGCATCCCGGCGCTGAACCTGCCCGGCCTGCCAAATTCGGCGCTGTTCTGGGGCACGGTGGCGATGGTGCTGAGCTATTCGGCCTATGTGGCCGAGATCTATCGGTCGGGCATCGACGCGGTGCATGAGGGGCAATGGGCGGCGGCAAAGTCGCTGGGGCTGAGCGAATGGCAGACGATGATCCATGCGGTGCTGCCGCAGGCGCTGCGCAACGTGCTGCCGGCGCTGATGAACATCGTGGTGGCATTGCAAAAGGACGTGGCGCTGCTGAGCGTGATCGGCGTGCGCGACGCGGTGCGCGAGGCGCAGATCTACACCGCCACCACGTTCAACTATTCCTCGCTGGTCGTTGCGGCGGGGCTGTTTTTGCTGGCCACGATCCCGATGGCGCGGCTGGCCGACTGGGTGACGCGGCGCGACCGGGCGCGGCGGTTGCAGAGGGCCGGATGACCCCGCGCATCGAGATCGAGGAACTGACGAAATACTACGGCGACCGGCTGGTACTGGACGCGGTCAGCCTGAACGTGGCGGCGCATGAGGTGGTCTGCCTGATCGGCGCCTCGGGGTCCGGCAAGTCCACGCTGCTGCGCTGCATCAACCGGCTGGTGCCGTTCGATCACGGCACAATCCGGCTGGACGGGGTGCCGGTGGACGATGCCAGTTTCGGGGCGACGGGGCTGCAGAAGCGCATCGGCATCGTGTTCCAGTCCTACAACCTGTTTCCGACCATGACGGTGCTGGACAACATCACCCTGGCCCCGCGCAAGGTGCACGGGCAGGGTCGGCGTGAGGCCGAGGCGCGGGCGCGGGATCTGCTGGGCCTGTTCGGCATGGCCGAGCATGCGGCAAGCTACCCCGAGCAACTGTCGGGCGGGCAGCAGCAGCGCGTCGCCATCGTGCGGGCGCTGGCCAGCCGGCCCGACGTGCTGCTGCTGGACGAGGTGACGGCGGCGCTGGACCCCGAACTGATCGGCGAGGTGCTGGCGATCATCCGGGGGCTGAAGGACGAGGGCATGACCATGGTGATCGTCACCCACGAGATGGGGTTTGCCCGCGATGTGGGCGACCGGGTGTGCTTTCTGGCGGATGGGCGGATCGTCGAGGAAGGGCCGCCCCGGCAGATGTTTGCAAACCCCGCCCAGCCGCGCACCCGGCAGTTCCTGCAGCGGATCATCGACGCGGGCCGGTTGTAGGCGCCGCGCGAAACTCAACGCCCGCTTGTCGGGCAGTCCGGAAAACATGCCTGCTTTCTGCGCTTTCGGGCGAAGATGCTGTTGCAAACCGGGGTCGCATTGGGTTTAGTCGGGGGCAGTGCAGGGCAAACCTGCCGCCAAGGACAGGGAGAACGCGGTGAACGCAGTCGGCAAGAACGACTCTTTCGTGCTGTTCGATCACGTGCAGAAAAGCTACGACGGCGTAGAGCTGGTCGTGAAGGATCTGAACCTTTCCATCGGCAAGGGCGAGTTCCTGACCATGCTGGGGCCGTCCGGTTCGGGCAAGACCACCTGCCTGATGATGCTGGCCGGTTTCGAGACCGCGACCCATGGCGACATCCGGCTGGACGGAAAGCCGATCAACAACATCCCGCCGCACAAGCGCGGCATCGGCATGGTGTTCCAGAACTACGCGCTGTTTCCGCACATGACCGTGGGCGAGAACCTGTCGTTCCCGCTGGAGGTGCGCGGCCTGGGCAAGGCGCAGCGCGAACAGAAGATCAAACGCGCGCTGGACATGGTGCAGATGGGGGCGTTCGCCAACCGCCGGCCGGCGCAGCTTTCCGGCGGCCAGCAGCAGCGGATCGCGCTGGCCCGCGCGCTGGTGTTCGAGCCGGAGCTGGTGCTGATGGACGAGCCGCTGGGCGCGCTGGACAAGCAGCTGCGCGAACACATGCAGTTCGAGATCACCCGGCTGGCGCATGATCTGGGCATCACCACGGTCTATGTCACCCACGACCAGACCGAGGCGCTGACCATGTCGGACCGGATCGCGGTGTTCAACGACGGCCGCATCCAGCAGCTTGCCGGGCCGGAGGATCTGTACGAGCGGCCGGAAAACAGCTTCGTCGCGCAGTTCATCGGCGAGAACAACACGCTGGAGGGCACGGTCGAGGAGATCTCGGGCGGCGCCTGCACCGTGCGGCTGGACAATGGCGACGTGATCGACGCGATCCCGGTCAACGTGACAAGCCCGGGCGAACGCACCCGCGTCTCGATCCGCCCCGAGCGGGTGGAGATCAACCCCGCCCGGCTGCCCGAGGGCGCCCATATGCTTGACGCCGAGGTGATGGAGTTCATCTATATGGGCGACATCTATCGCACGCGGCTGCGCGTTGCGGGCACCGAAAACTTCATCATGAAGTACCGCAACGCCGCCGATCAGGGGAAGCTGACGCCGGGACAGAACGTCCGCATCGGCTGGCTGCCAGAGGATTGCCGTGCGCTGGATGCCAACTGAGACGTCGCAAACGCGGCGAAACCGAGGCGGGCCGACCGCCAGCCGGGCGCAGCCCGGACCGGACGGACACGCCCAACAACCGCATCAATCAGGGAGATGTTGATGACTCGCAGACTTATCAAACTCATGGGCGCAACCAGCGCCATCGGTCTGATGGCCTTTGGCGCCACCGCGCAGGAGACATCGCTGACCGTGGTGTCCTGGGGCGGGGCCTACACGGCCAGCCAGAACCGCGCCTATCACGAGCCCTACATGGCCGAGAACCCGCATATCCGGATCATCAACGACGATGGCTCGGCGAACGCGCTGGCCGGGCTGCGCGCCCAGGCCCAGGCCGGGAACGTCACCTGGGATCTGGTGGACATGCTGCCCTCGGACGCGCAGCTTGCTTGCGACGAGGGCATCATCATGCCCATCGACCATGACGAGATGCTGGCGGCGGCGCCGGACGGCACGCCTGCGTCCGAGGACTTCCTGCCGGGCAGCCTGGGCGAATGCTTCATTCCCCAGATCGTCTATTCCACGGTGCTCGTCTACAACACCGAGATGTTCCCCGAGGACAATCAGCCGGATTCGATCATGGCGCTGTTCGACGTGGAGAACTATCCCGGCCGCCGCGCGCTGCAGGACCGGCCCGGCACCAACCTGGAATGGGCGCTCTATGCAGACGGCGTGCACCCGGACGACATCTATGACGTGCTGTCGACGCCCGAGGGCGTGGACCGCGCCTTTGCGAAGCTCGACACGATCAAGGAGCATCTGGTCTTCTGGACCGAGGGCGCGCAGGCGCCGCAGCTTCTGGCCGACAAGGAAGTGTCCTTCACCACGGGCTACAACGGCCGGATCTTCGACGCCTCCGAGGTCGAGGGCCAGCCCTTCCAGATCATCTGGGACGGTCAGGTCGTGGAATGGGACGGCTGGGTGATCCCGGCGGACGGCCCGAACCTCGATGCGGTGATGGACTATGTCTACTGGGCGACCGACACCCAGCGGCTGGCCGATCAGGCGAAGTTCATCTCGTACGGTCCGGCGCGCGCGTCCTCGGCCGCACTGGTCAGCACGCATGCGGACCTCGGCATCGACATGAACCCGCACATGCCGACGCATCCCGACAACTACGAGTCGCCGATCATTCTGGATAACGACTTCTGGACCGATTACGGCGACGAGCTGCGCGAGCGTTTCGCCAACTGGATGCTTCAGTAAGCATCGACCGAGATCGACGGGGGCGTTAGCGCCCCCGTCTTCGCTGATCGGGAAAGGACCGAGGGATGGCAGAGGCCACGGCAAACGCCCCGCGCGAGGTGATGGTCACAGCCGACGGCACGCCGCTGCGGACGAGCCTGCGCCGCGCCGAACGCCGCCGCCGCATCGCCGCCCTGCTGCTGGTGATGCCGCTGCTGGTCTTCCTGATGATCAGCTTCATCATTCCCATCGCCCAGATGCTCTGGCGCAGCGTGGACAATCCCCAGGTGGTCAACGCCCTGCCCCGGACGCTGGAGGCGCTGGAGGACTGGACGCCGGGCACGGAACTGCCGGACGAGCCGGTCTTTGCCGCGCTTCATGCCGATTTCATCGCCGATCAGGAGCGGTCCCGCCGGGACAGCACGATCGGCCCGCTGGCGGTGCGCCTGAACTATGAGTTGAGTGCCGCGCGCGGCGCGATCACCAGCACGGCGCGCAGCGTCGGAGGTTTCGAGGCGCCCTACAGGGAAGCCTTCCTCGACGCGCATCGGCTGTGGGGCGACCCGGAGTTGTGGCGGATCATCAAGCGTGAAGGCCGGCCGCTGACGATGTCCTATTACGTGGCCGCGGCGGACCGAGAGTTCGACGCTCAGGGCAATATTGTCCAGCGGCCCGAGGATCGCCGGCTTTACCTGCCGCTGTTTGGCCGGACGCTGGGCCTGTCGGTCGCAATCACCGTGCTGACATTCGTGCTCGGCTTTCCCATCGCCTTTTACATGGCCAGCCTGCCGATGCGCCATGCGAACCTTCTGATGATCTGCGTGCTGCTGCCGTTCTGGACCTCGCTTCTTGTCCGAACCACGGCGTGGATCGTGCTATTGCAGCAGCAGGGCGTCATCAACGACCTGCTGGTGAACATCGGGGTCATCACCGATGCGGGCCGATTAGCCCTGATGTACAACATGAACGGCACGATCATCGCGATGACGCATATCCTGCTGCCATTCATGGTGCTGCCGCTTTATTCGGTGATGAAGACGATCCCGCCGGCCTATGTGCGCGCTGCGCGCAGCCTGGGGGCGACGCCCTGGACCGCGTTCTGGCGGGTCTATTTCCCGCAGACCCTGCAGGGGATAGGCGCGGGCGCCGTGCTCGTCTTCATCATCGCCATCGGCTACTACATCACGCCGGCGCTGGTTGGCGGGCAGTCGGGGCGGATGATCTCGAACGAGATCGCGCGGCACATGCAGCAGTCGCTGAACTGGGGCCTCGCCGCCGCGCTGGGGTCGATGCTGCTGGTCGGCGTGCTGGCGCTCTACTGGCTTTACAACAGGCTGGTCGGCGCCGACTCGCTGAAGTTCGGATGAGGAGGAAAGACGGATGGCCCTTCCCACCTATGCCGGACCGCTGGAACGCACCTGGTACTACACGTTCCGCGTGATCTGCATCCTGATCCTGTTCTTCCTGATCGCGCCGATACTGGTGATGATTCCGCTCAGCTTCAACGCGCAGCCCTACTTCACCTTCAGCCGCGAGATGCTGACCCTGAACCCCGAGGGCTATTCGCTGCGCTGGTACGAGGATCTGTTCAGCTCGCAAAGCTGGATGCGGTCGATCCGCAACTCGGTGCTGATCGGGCTGGCGGCGACGGTTCTGGCAACGACGCTGGGCACGCTGGCCGCGCTGGGGCTCAGCCGGTCGCAGATGCCGGCCAAGGGGCTGATCATGGGCATCCTGATCTCGCCGATGATCGTGCCGCTGATCATCTCGGCGGCGGGGATGTTCTTCTTCTACTCCTCCATCGGGCTGGCGAACACGTTTCTGGGCGTGATCCTGGCCCATGCGGCGCTGGGAACGCCGTTCGTCGTGATCACCGTGACCGCGACGCTGGTCGGGTTCGACCAGTCGCTGACGCGGGCGGCGGCGAACCTTGGCGCCTCGCCCACGCGGACCTTCTTCAAGATCACCATGCCGCTGATCCTGCCCGGCGTGATCTCGGGCGCGCTGTTCGCCTTCATCACCTCGTTCGACGAGATCGTGGTGGTGCTGTTCGTGGCGGGCGTCGAACAGAGGACGATCCCGCGCGAGATGTGGTCAGGCATCCGCGAGCAGATCAGCCCGACGATCCTGGCGGTGGCCACGATCCTGGTGCTGATCTCCATTGCGCTGCTGACGGTGCTGGAACTGCTGCGCCGCCGGTCGGAGCGCCTGCGCGGCATGTCGCCGGGCTGATCCGACGCTTAAGACTCGCCGAAAATTTCGCTGGCTCCGACTCGGCCAGCGGACGTAGCTTTCCCGCGTCGCAACCGTCGCACGGGGGGAAGCCATGGCGGTCAAGGGCAAGGGCAAGGTCACGGTAAAGAACGAAGGCAGCAAGATCGTCACCTACAAGGTGTCAGGCAAGACGCTGGCCGAGATCTGGGAAGACATAAAGTCGAAAGGGCCAAAGGACGGCGGCAAGCCGCGCGCGGGCTTCACCACAGCGCCGGTCGAAACGCCGGACCGGCTGAACTTCGACAACGAGACGACGACCAACAAGGATGGCGAGACCGAGATGACGGTCTGGATCAAGTCGGCCGTGATCAAGATGAAGGCAGAGATCCAGATGCCCAAGCTCGCCTCGGACAAGGATCTGAGCGACAAGGCCAAGAAGGAGTGGAAACGCTTCATGAAGGAACTTGCCGAGCACGAGGACGAGCATGTCGATGCGACCGAGAAGGAAGCCAAGGAGATCGCCAAGGAATTTCAGGAGCTGACCGGCACAGGCACGGGCAAGGACAAGAAGGCCGCCTACAAGGCGGCCGAGGCCGATTTCATCAAGAACTTCAAAGCGAGCTTTGGCGGCAACGAGATCGACCAGCGGCTCAAGAAGGTGAACAAGGCGCTGGATTCCGGTGGCCATGGCCCGGTGCTGGATACCTCGATCACCTGATCGCGCGCCCTTTCGGGTGGCTTTCCCCGCCCCGCATCGCGTATCAACCCGCGAGTGACGGGACAGCGACGGGTGGGCGATGCAACGCGCAGGACAGGGCCGGGCGGATGAGGCAGCGGATCCGGTCTTCAACGTCGAAGAGGGCATGCCCAGGCTGCTGGAGATCATGCGCCGCCTGCGCGATCCCGAGACCGGCTGCCCCTGGGATATCGAGCAGAGTTTCGCCAGCATCGCCCCCTACACGATCGAGGGAGCCTACGAAGTGGCGGACGCGATCGACCGGCAGGACTGGCCCGCGTTGGAGGGCGAGCTGGGCGATCTGCTGCTGCAAACGGTCTATCACGCCCAGATCGGGGCCGAGGCCGGGCATTTCAGCTTCGACAGCGTGGTCCGCGCAATCTCGGACAAGATGATCGACCGGCACCCCCATGTCTTTGGCGATGCCGACCGCGACAAGTCGGCCGCGCAGCAAACCGTGGACTGGGAGGCGCAGAAGGCCGCCGAGCGCGCGGCCAAGGCGCAGGCGGGCGTGCTGGACGATGTGGCGCTGGCCCTGCCCGCCCTGCTGCGCGCGGTGAAGCTGCAGAAGCGTGCCGCGCGTGTCGGCTTCGACTGGCCCTCGACCGATCAGGTGCTGGACAAGATCGTCGAGGAGGCCAGGGAACTGACCGAGGCGCGGGACCGCCTGACGGCCGAGGAGATGTTCGAGGAGTTCGGCGACCTGTTATTCGTGATCGCGAACCTTGCCCGGCATCTGCAGATCGACCCCGAGGCAGCGTTGCGGGCGGCAAATGCCAAATTCACCCGCCGCTTTCGCCAGATCGAGGCCGACCTGAAGGCCCGCGGCAAGACACCCGATCAATCCGACCTTGCCGAGATGGACGCGCTTTGGAATGCCGCCAAGGCGCGTGAGAAATCAGGCGGCGGCTGAAATTATCTGACAGAAAGATTCGGCTATTGACCCGACAAAATTAGTCGGATTTAAGACTCCCGGAAATACCCGACCAAAGGAGTCAGTCATGTCGTTGCGTTCCACCCTCCTCGCCACCACCATCGCCGCCGTCGCGGCACCCGCGCTGGCGGAAGAGGTGAACATCTACACCACCCGTCAGGCATTCCTGATCGAGCCCGTGATGGAGGCCTTCACCGAAGCGACGGGGATCGCCGTCAACCTGTCCTATATCGACTCCGGTCTGGTCGAACGGCTGCGCGCCGAAGGCTCGCGCAGCCCCGCCGATCTGGTGATGACCGTCGATATCGCCAACCTGCAGCAGATCGTCGATGCCGAGGTGCTGCAACCCGTTGACAGCGAGGTGTTGAAGGCAGCGGTGCCGGAGAACCTGCGCAGCCCCGACGACCTATGGTATTCGCTGACCAGCCGCGCCCGCGTGGTCTATGCCAGCACCGAGCGCGTGGCCGAAGGCGAGGTCACGACCTATGAGGATCTGGCCGATCCGAAATGGGAGGGGCGGATCTGCGTCCGGTCGGGCCTGCACAACTACAACCTTGCCCTGCTGGCCGCCGTCGTCGCCCATCACGGCGAGGATGCGGCGCGCGACTGGGCTGCGGGGCTCAAGAACAACCTCGCCCGCCGGCCCGAGGGTGGCGACCGCGATCAGGCCCGCGCAATCTGGGCCGGCGAATGCGACATCGCGCTGGCCAACACCTATTACGTCGGCGCCATGCTGGCGAATGATGAACAGCGCCCCTGGGCCGAGGCGATCCGGGTGGAATTCCCCGAGTTCGAGGACGGCGGCACGCATCTCAACGTGTCGGGCATTGCGATGACGCAGTCCGCGCCGAACAAGGATGCGGCGCTGCAACTGATGGAGTTCCTGGTCTCGCCCGAGGCGCAGGCGATCTATGCCGAGGTGAACCACGAATACCCGGTGGTCGAGGGCGCGCCCCTGTCCGAAGTGGTGGCAAGCTGGGGCACGCCCGAGGTTGATGACCAGGATCTGACCGAGCTCGCCCGCCTGCGCGGTGTTGCGCTGCGGATCATGGAAGAAGTCAACTTCGACGGCTGATCCGCGTAGTCGCGATCAGGGCCGCCGGGCATGGACAAGCCCGGCGGCTTGCGCTTTGGTGCCTCGATGGAACGGGGGGCGAGCATGGCCGAAGCGCGGAAGATCATCATCGACACCGACCCCGGGCAGGACGACGCCGTGGCGATCCTGCTGGCGCTGGCCAGTCCCGAGATAGAGGTGCTGGGCATCACCGCCGTCGCCGGCAATGTGCCGCTGCATCTGACCGAGCGGAACGCGCGGATCGTCTGCGAACTGGCCGGACGGCGCGATATTCCGGTCTTTGCCGGCTGCGACCGGCCGCTGGTTCGTCCGCTGGTGACGGCGGAGCATGTGCACGGGAAAACCGGGCTCGACGGGCCGCAACTGCCCGACCCGGCGATGCCGCTGCAGGAGATGCATGGCGTCGATTTCATCATCGAGACGCTGCGGCGAGAGCCTGCGGGAACCGTGACGTTGGTGCCCATCGGGCCGCTGACCAATATCGCCATGGCCTTTCGCCGTGCGCCGGATATCGTTGATCGCGTTCAGGAAATCGTGTTGATGGGCGGCGCCTATTTCGAGGTGGGCAACACCACGCCGGCGGCGGAGTTCAACATCTATGTCGACCCCGAGGCCGCCGATATCGTGTTCCGGTCCGGCGTGCCGCTGACCGTCGCCTCGCTGGACATCACGCACAAGGCGCTGACCACCCGCGCGCGGATCGACGCGTTTCGAAAGATGGGCACCGAGGTCGGGCAGATGGTCGCGGAATGGACCGATTTCTTTGAACGCTTCGACAAGGAGAAATACGGGTCAGATGGCGCCCCGCTGCACGACCCCTGCACCATCGCCTGGATCCTGCGGCCCGACCTGTTCACCGGGCGCAGGATCAACGTGGAGATCGAGACCAGCAGTCCGCTGACCCGCGGCATGACGGTGGCGGACTGGTGGGGCGTCACCGACCGGCCCGCCAACGCCTATTTCCTTGGCGGGATCGATGCGGACGGGTTCTTTGCCCTGCTGACCGAGCGGCTGGCCCGGCTTTGACGGGGTTCAGCGCGGCACGAACCGGGGTCCACCTTCGCGGCCGCCTGGGATAGTCTGCAACGGAATCAGGGGGATGGCGATGGATTTCTCGGCAATCGAGGCGCGCGGCCTGGTGCTGGTGGGTTGCGGCAAGATGGGATCGGCCACGCTGGCCGGCTGGCTGAAACGCGGCCTCAGCCCCGCATCGGTCTGGGTGGTGGACCCTAAACCGTCGGACTGGCTGGCCGCGCAGGGCGTGCATCTGAACGAGGGGATGCCGGAGGCGCCGGCGGTGGTGCTGATCGCGGTGAAGCCGCAGGTGATGACCGAGGCGCTGCCGGGGGTGGCGGCTCTGGGCGGCGGGGCGACGCTGTTTGTCTCGGTCGCCGCGGGGGTGACCCTGGCGCGCTATGCCGCGATCCTGGGGGCGGGCACGCCGGTCATCCGGGCGATGCCGAACACGCCCGCGGCGGTGGGGCGCGGGATCACGGCCATCGTCGGAAACCGGGACGCGACGGCCACGCATCTGGATCAGGCCGAGGCGCTGCTGTCGGCCGTGGGACAGGTGGTGCGGATCGATGACGAGGGGCTGATGGATGCGGTCACTGCCGTTTCCGGCTCTGGCCCGGCCTATGTTTTCCATATGATTGAAGCACTTGCGGCCGCAGGCGAGGCCGAGGGGCTGCCCGCGGATCTGGCCATGACACTGGCCCGCGCGACGGTCGGCGGGGCGGGCGTGCTGGCGGAAGAGGCCGAGGAAAGCCCGGCGCAACTGCGCGTCAACGTGACCAGCCCGGGCGGGACGACGGCGGCGGCATTGGCGGTGCTGATGGATGCGGAAACGGGATTTCCGGCGCTGCTGCGGCGGGCGGTGAAGGCGGCGGCGGATCGGGGGCGGGAGTTGGGGGCATGACCATCGGTTTCGACGATTTCATGAAGGTGGACATCCGCGTGGGCCGGATCGCCCGCGCCGAACCCTTCCCCGAGGCACGCAAACCGGCCTACAAGCTGTGGGTGGATTTTGGACCGGAGATCGGGGAGAAGCGATCTTCTGCCCAGATTACAACGTATTACACGCCAGAGGAACTGGTGGGCCGGCTGGTGGTGGCGGTGGTGAACTTTCCGCCGCGCCAGATCGGGCCGGTGAAATCAGAGGTGCTGGTGCTGGGTGTGCCGGATGAAAAGGGCGAGGTCGTGCTGCTGCAACCGAGCCATGATGTGCCGCTGGGCGGGAGGATGTTCTGATGCAGAAGCTGTTGATTTCTAGGCAACTTCCCGAAAGGGTACTGGCTGCGGCGCGGGCGCGGTTCGACGTGACGCTGCGCGACACGGCGGAGCCGATGACGCATGAGGAATGCGTGGCCGCGCTGCGCGATTTCGACATGGTTCTGCCCACGCTGGGCGACGCGTTCCGGGCCAAAGCCTTTGCCGAAGCGCCCGATCCGCGCTGCAGGCTGCTTGCCAATTTTGGCGTAGGTTACAATCACATAGACGCCGAAGCTGCCACGCGCGCCGGGGTCATGGTGAGCAATACGCCGGGGGCGGTGACGGATGCGACGGCGGATATTGCGCTGACGCTGATCCTGATGACCGCGCGGCGGGCGGGAGAGGGTGAGCGGGCGGTGCGGGCAGACCGCTGGACGGGCTGGACGCCGACCCAGATGCTGGGCATGCATGTCACCGGAAAAACCCTTGGAATCATAGGGATGGGGCGCATCGGCAAGGCGATTGCGGCGCGGTGTCACCACGGATTCGGGATGCAGGTGACGTTCCTCAACCGGTCGAAAGTGGCGGATCCGGGGGTGCCGGCGCGGCAGGTGGACACGATGGCCGAGCTGATGGGCGGGGCAGATATTGTGGTTGTGGCGGTTCCCGGTGGCGCGGGCACACATCATCTGGTGGGGGCCGAGGCGCTGGCGGCGATGCAGCCCCATGCAATCCTGGTCAATATCGCGCGCGGCGACGTGGTGGACGAGGCCGCGCTGATCGCCGCGCTTCAGGCCGGGCAACTGGCCGGCGCGGGTTTGGATGTCTATGAGTTCGAGCCGAAAGTTCCCAATGAACTCAAGGCGATGGAGAAAGTTACCCTGCTGCCGCACCTGGGCACCGCGGCGCTGGAGGTGCGCGAGGCGATGGGGATGATGGCGCTGGACAACGTCATCGCCGTGGCCGAGGGGCGGGAGCCGCCGAACCGCGTCTGACACCTGCATACCTACGTATGATTTACGTATGTTTTGCGTGCATATGACGTGCATACGTTGAGGCGCGGCTTTTTGGGCTGCCTTGGTGCCATGCATGAAAATCAATGACTTGGCACTTCGCCTCTGAATCCGGGCGGAAATGCCCATACCTTTTCAGGTATATACCGTTTAGGGTATATACCTTATCGGGTATATACCCGATAAGGTATGTCGCCCCGTCTGCCGGGCCGTGTCAGTAGAGCCGGGTCTGGCGCTCGGCGTAGCCCGCCTGTTCGGCTGCCGCGTCGGCCCCGCCTGCGGCCTCCAGCATCTGGCCGACGCTGGGCAGGTTGGTGCGGGGGCGCAGGCTGTCGGGCGACCAGAGGCGCGAGCGGTTGATCGACCGGGCGCAGTGGTAGAACACCTGTTCGACGGCGATCCGCAGCACGGTGGCGGGCGGGATGTCATCGAACGCAAAGCGCGCCAGCAGGTCGGGGTCGGCCAGGATCTCGGCCCGGCCGCGGATGCGCAGCGTCTCTGCCATGCCGGGGATCAGGAACATCAGGCCGATGCGCGGATCGTCAAGCAGGTTCAGCAGCGCATCCAGCCGGTTGTTGCCGCGCCGGTCGGGCAGCATGAGGGTGCGGTCATCCACCACCGTGACCACTGGGCCACGGTCGCCGCGCGGGCTGAGGTCGATGCCCGCCGGCCCTTGCGTCGCCAGCACCAGAAAGGGCGCGGATTCGACGATGGCGCGGTAGGGCGCGGTCAGCCGGTCGGTCACCTTGGCATGGGCGGTGTGCAGCGGCGCGCCGTAGCGGGCCAGCAGGTCGTCGCGGCTGCGGATCGGATCGGTCATCATGGCCCCCCTGCCGGTGATGCGGGGCAGCATCGCCGCCCCCGCCCGCGATGCCAAGCAGCATTTGGATGCGCGCGACTCAGGCGCTAACGTGCTAGGATCGCGCCGGAAACCGAGGGAAAGGGACATCCATGACGCCGGACCAACGCGTGACGGTGATGATGGCGCGAACGACGAATTATTACCACATCCTGCGCACCACGCTATGGATGCAGGCCGGGCTGGCGGCGCTGATCCTTTTCGGGCCGCCCGGCAACGATGTGATGCTGGCGGCGCTGGTGGTGGCCGCCGCGGCCTATGGCATATCCGCCGGCGGGACGGCGCTGCGCGACGTGGGCAACCTGCGGTCCGGTTTCGACCCGCAGACCGCGGATACGGACTATGGCCGGGTGCTGCGGGCGCGGCCGTTTCCGATGCTGATGGTGGTCAACGGCGTGATCGTGGCCGCGGTCGCGGCGGCGCAGCTTTACGCGATTTTCGGCTGAGGCGCGCGGCTCAGTAGCTGTAGTCGGCGTAGATGCGGGTCAGATCCCCCTGCCAGTCGCCGTGGTAGCGGGCCAGCAGCTCGTCCGCCGGGGTCTGGCCGGTTTCCACGGTTTCGGTCAGCGCGTTCAGGAAATGCGTCTCGTCCGGCAGCAGGCCGCCGGCGCCGGGGCGGGCGCGGGATTTCAGCCCGGATTCGGCGATGGCCACGACCTCTCGCGCCAGATCGTGCATGTTGACCCCGTGGGTTTCGGCCTGAAGGCCATCGACGCTGGCCGCGACGCGCAGCGCCTCTCGCGTCTCGGCATCCCAGCCCCTGGCCAGATCCCAGGCGGCATCGAGCGCAGTCTGGTCGTAGAGGAGCCCGACCCAGAGCGCGGGCAGCGCGCAGAGCCGCCGCCACGGGCCGCCGTCGGCGCCGCGCATCTCGATGAACTTCTTCACCCGCGCCTCGGGGAAGACGGTCGTCATGTGGTCGGCCCAGTCGCTGAGCGTCGGGATCTCGCCCGGCAGGGCGGGAAGCTGGCCCTTCAGGAAGTCGCGGAACGACTGCCCCAGCGCGTCGATATACTTGCCGTCGCGGTAGACGAAATACATCGGCACATCGAGGACATAGTCGACGTAGCGCTCGAACCCGAAGCCGTCCTCGAAGGCAAAGGGCAGCATGCCGGTGCGGTCGGCGTCCAGATCACGCCAGATGCGGCTGCGCCAGGACTTGTGGCCGTTCGGTTTGCCCTCGAAGAACGGCGAGTTGGCGAAAAGCGCGGTGGCGACGGGTTGCAGGGCCAGCGCCACGCGCAGCTTCTGCACCATGTCGGCCTCGGATGAAAAGTCGAGGTTCACCTGAACGGTGCAGGTGCGATACATCATCTGCGTGCCGTGGGTGCCGACGCGGCCCATGTAATCGGTCATCAGCCGGTAGCGGCCCTTCGGCATCATCGGCATGTCTTCATGCCGCCAGATCGGCGCGGCGCCAAGGCCGATGAAGCCGGCGCCGATGCGGTCGGCCACGGTCTGCACTTCCTTCAGGTGCTGGTTCACCTCGTCGCAGGTCTGGTGGATCGTCTCCAGCATCGCGCCGGACAGTTCCAGCTGCCCGCCGGGTTCCAGGCTGACGTTGGCCCCGTCCTTTTCCAGCCCGATGATGTTGCCGCCCTCCAGCACCGGGTTCCAGCCAAAGGCGTCGCGCAGCCCCTCCAGCATGGCGCGGATGGATCGCGGGCCGTCATAGGGCAGCGGTTTCAGGCTGTCCTTGCAATAGCCGAACTTCTCGTGCTCGGTGCCGATGCGCCAGGCGTCACGCGGCTTGCAGCCAGAGGCCATGTATTCGGCCAGCTGCTCGATCCTCTCGATCGGGCCGCCGCCGGACTGGGGAATGGACATGGGCGAGGACTCCGATCTTCGTGGCCGCCGCCTGACCTGTCGCGAAGCCGGGGCGAAGTCAAGGGAGCGGGCGGCGCCTACACCTTTCAGCCGATGCCGGCGATGGCGGCGCGCAGCACCTCCAGCCCCTGCCCCTTTTCGGCCGAGGTCAGCATGATCTCGGGGAAGGCCGCAGGATGGGCGGCCAGCGCGCCGCGCACCTGATCCAGCACCTTTTCCTGCTCGGCGGCAGAGATCTTGTCAGCCTTGGTCAGCACCACCTGAAAGGTGACCGCCGCCTTGTCCAGCAAGGTCAGGATCTCCTCATCCACGGCCTTCACGCCATGGCGCGCATCGATCAGCACAAAGGCGCGGCGCAGCGTCACCCGGCCCGACAGATAGGCGCGCAAGAGCGCCTGCCATTTCGCCACCACCGGCACCGGGGCCTTGGCGAAGCCATAGCCCGGCAGGTCCACCAGATAGTGGCTGTCGGCCAGGGTGAAATAGTTGATTTCCTGCGTGCGGCCGGGGGTGTTCGACGCCCGCGCCAGCCCCTTGCGCCCCGTCAGCGCGTTGATCAGGCTCGATTTGCCCACGTTCGACCGGCCGGCAAAGCAGACCTCGGGCCGGTCGGCGGGCGGCAGGCCGTCCATCGCGACCACGCCCTTCAGGAAATCGACGGGGCCGGCGAACAGCTTGCGCCCGGTCTCGCGCGCGAACTCCTCGGGCTCCGGCGCCAGGGGGAACGGCAGGGTCATCTTATCTGCACCGTATCGCCGGGGCGGATCTGCCCGCCCTCGACCACGCGGGCGTAGACGCCGAAATCCTGATGCTCATAGCCCTCTTCCAGCGCGCCCAGCGTGTCGGCATCGGCACGGCCCGTTTCGGGGTTGCCGGCCGTGGCCTTGCAGCGGGTGATGCGGCTCTCGACGCGCAGCACGACGTGGCCGATCCCGATCTCGCGGCCGATCAGGTCGAACTCCTCCCACGGTGCCCAGCCGTCCACCCACAGGTTGCCGCGCCAGCGGTGGATCGACAGGTCCATGCCCAGCCGCTGCCCCAGCGCCCGGTTCGAGGCGAGGTTCAGCACCGCAACGAACGGGTCGGGGTTGTCGGCCAGATGAAAGCCGTTCGCCACCACCAACCGGTCGGGTTCCGGGCGGTTTTCCGGCCACAGCGGGCGCAGCCAGTCGATCAGCGGCGCGGGGTCGCCGGACATATCGAGGTGCAGCGGCTCGCGCCGCGGGTGGGTCAGCGTCATCCGCCCCGCGAATTCGTCGAACCGGCAGGCCACCGCCATCAGGTCGGCAGAGCCCCAGCCACGGACGAAGTTCAGCTTCGGCTCCCATCCCACCGGGTTGCCATCGAACCGTGCGGCGGCATGGGCGACGGCCCAGTGCCGGTCCCACGGCAACGGCGCGTCGGGCGAAAGTGTCACCGCCGGCAATTCCTCGAACCCCACCGACTTGATCGGGTGGCGGACGATGTGGGACAGCGTGGCGCTCACTTTTCGGCCGTCTTCTTCTCGGCCACGGGTTTTCGCTTCACGCTGGACTTGATGTTGCCCAGCAGGTCAGGTCGATGCCCGTGACGCCACATGATGATGTATTGCTGGGCAAAGGTGATCACGTTGTTGGCGATCCAGTAGATCACCAGCCCGCTGGCAAAGCTGCCGAGCATGAACATGAAGATCCACGGCATCCAGTTGAAGATCGTGGCCTGAATCGGGTCGGTCGGCATCGGGTTCAGCCGCATCTGGAACCACATCGACACGCCCAGCAGCAGCGGCAGGATGCCGATGAAGATCAGCGCCATGATCGTGCCCGGCTCTGGCGCCGCCCAGGGCAGCAGGCCGTAGAAGTTGAAGATCGACGACGGATCGGGGGCCGACAGGTCGCGGATCCAGCCGAACCACGGCGCATGGCGCAATTCGATCGTGACGAAGATCACCTTGTAGAGCGAAAAGAAGATCGGGATCTGCAACAGGATCGGCAGACAGCCCGCAGCCGGGTTCACCTTCCGCTCGCGGTAAAGCGTCATCATCTCTTGCTGAAGCTTCTGGCGGTCGTCGCCCACCCGCTCCTTGATCTTCTCCATCTCGGGCTGCAGTTCCTTCATCCGCGCCATCGAGACGTAGGACTTGTAGGCCAGCGGGAACAGCAGCGCCTTCAGGATCAGCGTCAGGCCGATGATCGCCCAGCCCATGTTGCCGATCACGCCGTTGATCCAGTGCAGCACGGCAAAGATCGGCTTGGTCAGGAAGAAGAACCAGCCCCAGTCGATGGAGTCGATGAACTTCTCGATCCCCAGTTCGCGCTCGTAGGTGCGGATCGTCGTCCATTCCTTGGCGCCCGCGAACAGCATCGAGGAGGAAGAGGCGGTTTCGCCGGGGCCGACCGACATCACCGGCATCCGGGTTTCGGCCAGAAAGACATCGGTGCCGGGCAGGTAGCGCGCGACGGCGGTGAAGGGCTGGCCCGGCGTGGGGATCAGCGTCGTCATCCAGTATTTGTCGGTGAAGCCCAGCCAGCCCTGGCTTTCGACCTCGGTCACCTCGGCCCGCGCGCCGGGGCCTTCCTGCTCGCGCAGGGGGAAGCTGGTCATCGAGTTGTAGCTGTCTTCGTTCAGGCTGCCGTCGGTCTTCATGATCAGACCTTCGTGCAGGATGAAGAAGTTCTCCAGATCGTCGGGCACGCCATGGCGGGCGACAAGGCCATAGGGGTAAAGCCGCACGGCCTCGGCCCCGGTGTTGGTGACGGATTGGGTGACGGTGAAAAGGTAGTTCTCGTCGATCTCCACCACGCGGGTAAAGGTCAGGCCGTTGCCGTTATCCCATTCCAGCGTCACCGGCGCGCCAAGACCCAGATCGCCGCCGCCCACCTGCGACCAGACCGTATTCGGCCCCGGCACCTCGTCGAAGGACAGCGTGCCGCCCGGTGACCAGCCGTAGAGCGCGTAATAGGCGTTCCGCCCGCCCACGGGCCGCATGAGCTGCACGATGGGCGATGCCGGGTCGATCGTCTCGCGGTAGTCCTTCAGCGCCAGATCGTCGATCCGCCCGCCCTGCAGCGACAGCGTCCCCGACAGGCGCGGGGTGTCGATGCCCACGCGTGCCGCCTGCGCCACCTCGGGCTCCATCGCCTCGGCGGCGGCATCGGCGTCGGGCGCTGCATCCCGCGCGGCCGAGGGCGTCAGCGGGTCCACCGCCTGCCCTGTCGCCACCGCGTCCTGCTCGGCGGGGTCCACCACCATCTCCTCGGGCGGGAACAGCACGAACCACACCAGGATCACGAGGAAGCTGAGCGCCGTTGCGAGGATGAGGTTCTTGTTCTGATCGTCCATAAGGGACCACTGCCTGTTCAGCCGGGGGGAATTGCAGGCGTGGTTCAACAGATGAAGGGGGGAAAGGTCAAGCGGTTTCCGGCCCCCGGCGGCCAGGTGTCGCCCCGCCCGGCCTAGCCGATCCGCTTGCCGAGTTGCGGCGTCTCATCCACGCGGGCCGCGTGGCGCATCAGCCAGCCTTCGACCTCGTCCACCGGCATCGGGCGCGCCAGGCCAAAGCCCTGCACATAGCGGCAGCCAAGCTGCGCCAGCATCGCGTGCTCGCCCGGCGTCTCCACCCCCTCGGCCAGTGTTTCCAGCCCCAGCGTATCGGCCATCGACAGGATCGCGGCGACGATGCGCTGCTGCTCGCGGTCGCTGTCCACGCGGGTGACAAAGCTGCGGTCGATCTTGATGCGCTGCACGCCGAACCGCCGGATCGCGGTGATCGAGGCATGGCCGGTGCCGAAATCGTCCAGGTCGATGCCGCAGCCCATGGCCCGCAGCTCGGCCAGATTGCGCACGATCACATCTTCTTCAGTGTTGGCGACGACCGTCTCCATCACCTCGACCGACAGCCGCGAGGGTTCCAGTTCGAACCGGTCCAGCTCCCACTTCAGCCGCGAGGCGAGGCGCGGATTGCGCAACTCGTCCATGCCGAAGTTGATCGCCACTGTGGGCACATGCAGCCCCGCCGCCTCCCATCCGCGCAGCGCGGTCAGCGACTGGAACACCATCACCTCGCACAGCCGCTCCGACAGGCCGGCGGAAAACAGGATCGGCAGGAAATCGCGCGGCGGCACCAGCCCGCGGGTCGGATGATGCCAGCGCGCCAGCGCCTCCACCCCCGCCAGATCGCCGGTATCGGTGCAGATCTGCGGCTGGAAATAGGGCCGGATCTCGCCATTCTCCAGCGCCTGCTCGACCTCGTGGCGCAGATCGGCCAGGGCCGCGGCATTGCGCTGCATCTCGGGCGTAAAGGCACGCAGCGCGCCGGGGCCTTGCTTGCGCGCCTCTTCCATCGCGATCTCGGCCGCCGCCAGAATCGCGGCCCCCGCCGATTCCTCCTCCGGCACCAGCGGCGCGCGGGCCGACAGGCAGAACCCGACAGAGGCGGTGATCGGCATGGATATGCCCAACTGCCCCGCCGGCGCCGACAGCAGCGCCTGCATCTTGGCCGCCAGTTGCAGCATCGCCTCCAGATCGCAGCGCCGCCCCGGTGCCAGCGCCACGGCAAAGATCGCCCCGTCCAGCCGTGCCACCACGTCGCCGCCGCGCAGCGCACCTGCCAGCCGCTCGCCGGTCAGGCGCAATACCGCCTCATAGGCCGCCTGCCCGTGACGGCTGCGCAATTCCTCGGTCGCGTCCAGCACCAGCGCAAAGACCGCCGTCGCCTGCCCGCGATCCAGCAACCGGTCCAGATGAAGCACCACCTCGGCCCGCACCGGCAGGCCGGTGACCCCGTCGCGCGGCCCCGCCCCGCGCCGCGCCTCTTCGCCCTCGGCGCGGATGCTGCCGACCAGCGCCATGAACAGCGGCACGCCCAGCGCCGCCACCACCAGATAGGCCTCGCCACCCAGCCAAAAGGCCGCCAGCGTGATCGCGGGAACAAAGGCCAGAAGCTCGGGCCTGCGCGCAAAGGCCGCCACCCGCAACAGCGGTGCCGCAAACGCCGTGCTCGCACTCTGCAACATCGGGAACCCCTCACGTCACCGGCTGGCGCCTCTGGCCACGCCACCCGCGCATCGACGCTAGGAAACCGATCCTCCTCAGTCGTTAATTCTCGCGCAGAAGTTGCAGGGGATTTTACGAAATCTTTTCCGTATCTTCGCCAACCGTCCGCATCAGCCCGGCGAAATCGAACAGCCCCGGATCCAGCAGGTGCGACGGCCGGGCGTTCATCAGCGCGCGGAACATCACGTTGCGGCGGCCGGGGCTGCGCCGCTCCCATTCATCCAGGATCGCCTTCACCTGCTGGCGCTGCAACCCGTCCTGCGACCCGCACAGGTCGCAGGGGATGATCGGATAAGCCATGTCGCGGGCGAACTTCTCGCAATCCGCCTCGGCCACGAAGGCCAGCGGGCGCAGCACATGCAGGTCGCCCTCCTCGTTCAGCAGCTTTGGCGGCATCGTCGCCAGCCGCCCGCCGTGGAACAGGTTCATGAAGAAGGTTTCCAGAATGTCGTCGCGGTGGTGGCCCAGCACGACCGCCGAACACCCCTCCTCGCGCGCGATGCGATACAGGTTCCCGCGCCGCAGCCGCGAACACAGCGCGCAATAGGTCCGCCCCTGCGGCACCTTGTCCACCACGATGGAATAGGTGTCGCGGTATTCGATCCGGTGCGGCACACCCATGCGTTGCAGGAACTCCGGCAGCACCGTCGCCGGAAAGCCCGGCTGCCCCTGATCCAGGTTGCAGGCCAGCAGATCGACCGGCAGCAGCCCCCGCCACTGCAATTCATGCAGCACCGCCAGCAGCGTGTAGCTGTCCTTGCCCCCCGACAGGCAGACCAGCCAGCGCGCGCCGCGCTCCACCATGCCATAGGTTTCGATCGCCTCGCGCACCTCGCGCACCAGCCGCTTGCGCAGCTTGCGAAACCCGGTCGTCGTGGGGGCGCCGTGGAACAGCGGGTGAATGTCGTCTGCGTCGTCCAGCATCGGGCGCTCCGGCCTTCGGTTGGCCCGGATATGCCATGCGGTGCGGTCCAAGAAAAGCCACGCTTGGCGCCGATCATCGGCTATACTGACGCGGTCAGAGACTCTCGGCGCGATTGGGGAACCGGATGGCAGCGGCAGGGGACGAGGCAAAGATCCGCAAGGCCGTCGATACGGCGGAAAAGGAACTGGGCCGGCTGCTGGCCACGCTGCAAAAGACCATCCTGCTGGTCAAGCAGGGCAAGTTCTCGCCCAAGAAGGCCAAGGCGGTGGTGGCCAAGGTGCTGGCCGCGATGAAAAAGCACAAGGGTGTGCTGAAGCTGCGCAATGACAAATGTTTTGACGAATTGCCCGAGGATCTGCGCGACCGGGTGATCTGGATGGACGCGCTGATGACCGCGCTGATGGCGATGCAGGACAAGCTGACGCGCGCGGTCAAGCTGATGAAGCGCGAACCGGAAAGCGGCTACAAGGTTCTGCTGAAGGCGGGGAAAGAGGCCGCGATGGAAATCGGGCAGGCGCCCAAGCACATCACCGTCATGATAAAGGAGATCCGCAAGGGCGTGGGCGAGGACAGCCCCCTGCGCGAGCAACTGTCGATGATGCCGATGATCATGACCCTGTCGATGCTCTCCGACGCCATTGTTCAGGGCCTGCGCGACCGGCCGTGATCCGGTCTGGGGGCCGTGCCCAACGGTTAAGTGCAGGTAAACAAAAAATCTCTTTTCGTTGCTTTCCAATGGCTTGACTTTTTGTGCACGCGTGCACACCCCAGCTCAGCGCCCCGATTTCGCATCAAACTCCGGGTCCGCCCCCGGCACCGGATCATACCCCGACCGCCCCCAGGGATGGCACCGCAAAATCCGCCTGAACGCCAGCCAGCCCCCCCTGACACCCCCGTGCCTTTCCAGCGCCTCCAGCGCATAGGCCGAACAGGTGGGCTGATAGCGGCAGTTGTGCCCGACCCAGGGCGAAAACAGCAGCCGATACCCCCGCACCGGCAGCGCCAGCAGACGGGCCAAGGGGGTCATGTGGCCCGGCCCCCGCCCGACCGATGGACCCGCTCCAGCGCCCGGATCAGATCGTCGAGCATCGCCTGAAACTCACGCTCCGCCGTCACCTCACGGCGCCCCACCAGAACATAGTCCCACCCCGCCCGGCCATGCCCCGGCAGCACCAGCCGCGCCACCTCGCGCAGCCGCCGCCTGGCCCGGTTCCGGGCCACCGCATTGCCGACCTTCTTGGAACAGGTGAAGCCGACGCGGATACCGCCCCCGTCACCCCGCGCCCGCGCCTGCAGCAGAAAGCCCGGCGTGGGCGCCCGCGCCGCGCTGGCAGCACGCAGAAAATCGGCCCGCGCCGTCAGCGTCGCGGGCCGTTCGGTCTGCGCCGGTCCGGTCACGGGCGCGGCGCCGCCGCCTGCCCCCCGGTCCGTCATGCCGTCATCGCTTTCGGATTATGCCGACAGAACCTTGCGGCCCTTTGCCCGGCGGGCATTGATGATCTTGCGCCCCGCCTTGGTGGACATGCGGGCGCGGAACCCGTGCCGCCGCGCGCGGACAAGGTTGCTGGGCTGAAAGGTGCGTTTCATCGCTCTGCTCCGTCTGGTGGCCCGGATCGCGGTGCGGCGACAGGCCCTGTCATCTCGAAACCCGGCAGATACGCGAGCGTCGCGGCCAAGTCAATTCGCCTTTGCCCCCGCCACGCGCCTTCGGCGGCGAAGATCGGCACAACCGTTGCGGAAGTCTGTTTTTCGCCCAAACTGTTTGGTAGTCGTATAACCAACGGGGGTGCGGCCAGTGCAGGGTGTTCTGCCGCAACCGCCCGACGGGGCACGCGAGGCATGTTTCTGGATACTCTTTCCGGCCGTTTTCTTGCGCTGACGATCGTCTTCGTCATGGTGGCCGAGATCCTGATCTTCGTTCCCTCGGTCGCGCGCTTCCGAGAGGACTATCTGCTGCTGCGGCTGGAACGGGCGCAGATCGCCTCGCTGGCGCTGCTGGCCACCGACGAGATGATCTCCGAGGAGCTGGAGCGCGAGCTTCTGGCCAATGCCGGCGTCTTCAACGTGGTGCTGCGCCGCGACGAGGTGCGCCAGCTTGTCCTGTCCTCGCCGATCCCGACGCCGGTCCATGCCACCTACGACCTGCGCGACCCCGGCCCCGTCGAACTGATCCGCGATGCGATGGCGGTGCTGGCCGACCCCGAGGATCGCGTGATCCGCGTGTCCGGCAACCCGGTGCAGGCCGCGGGCATCCTGATCGAGGTGACGACCAACACCGCGCCGCTCCGCGCCGCGATGATCGAGTTCGGGATTCGCATCCTGATCCTGTCGGCGATCATCTCGGTGCTGACGGCCTTTCTTCTGTTCCTTGCCGTCCGGCGGCTGATGGTCACGCCGATCAAGCGCGTGGTCAGCCACATGACCGCCTATGCCGACGCGCCCGAAGACGCGCGCCGCATCATCACGCCCACCGCCGGCGTGCGAGAGCTGCGCGATGCGGAACTGGCGCTGGAATCGATGCAGAAGCAGTTGACCGCGGCGCTGAAGCAGAAAGAGCGGCTGGCGCAGCTTGGCGGCGCGGTCGCCAAGATCAGCCACGACCTGCGCAACATCCTGACCACCGCGACGCTGTTCGCCGACCGGATGGAGGGCAGCAAGGACCCGGCGGTGAAGCGCGCCGCACCCAAGCTGGTGAACTCGCTGACCCGCGCGGTGAACCTCTGTGAAAGCACGCTCGCCTTCGGCAAGGCAGAGGAACCGCCACCGCGGCTGTCACGGCTGGCGCTGCTGCCGCTGGTGCAGGACGTGGTCGAAAGCGAAAAGCTGGCCCATGGCGATGAGTTGGTCACCTTCCTGACCGATGTGGCGCCCGGCCTGATGCTGCGCGCTGACAGCGAGCAGCTTCACCGTGTCCTGTCGAACCTCGCGCGCAATGCCCGGCAGGCGATCGAGGCGACCGGCCAGCCCGGAACCATCGAGATCAGCGCCGGCGAGGACGATCAGTCATGGTGGGTGCGTATCGGCGACACCGGCCCCGGCCTGCCGCCAAAGGCGCGCGAGCATCTGTTCACCCCGTTTCAGGGCGGCACGCGCAAGGGCGGCTTCGGGCTGGGCCTGACCATCGCGGCTGAGCTGATCCGCGGCCACGGCGGCCGGCTGGACCTGCAGCGCAGCGACGAGGACGGGACCGAATTCCGCATCCACCTGCCAAAGACGGCCGAGGCACCGCCCGCTCCCTGATCGCCCCCGCCCCGACCCTGACCCCGGCGGATTGCCCCTTGCAAAGCCAGAAGGTGACCGCTAAACCGCCCCCGTTGCGCCCGTAGCTCAGCTGGATAGAGCACCAGACTACGAATCTGGGGGTCAGGAGTTCGAATCTCTTCGGGCGCGCCATTTTTCCCTTTTTTGTTGAATTCGCGTCCGACGCCCACCCATTTCTGCGGGGCATTCGCGGTCTGGTTCGCAGAAAGGCCAGGGCCCGGGAAGGAGCCACGGGCCTGCCGGACGCCTCCGCGATCCTTGCGCATCGCCTGCGCAACGGGTTCCGATCAAGGCGTCGGCAAGAAGATCGACCCGTTCGATTTCCAGTTTCGGAAGGACGAACGCATGTCCCCGACAACCGGCCGCAAGACTCGCCCGGTGCGACGAGGGACTGGATCGATCATGGCGGAAGGGCATGCATCACGCATCGCGGCACTCGGGCAATTGCCCGGTTGGCCGCTGATGCTGTGCGAAGTCGGCGCTGCCGCGTTTGCGGGTTTGCCCGTCGCGCGTTTCCGGAGGGCCGTCGATCACGGCGAACTGCCGCAGCCGAGACGGCTCGCCGGGCTCGACCGCTGGAACCGGAACGAACTCGTGCACCTGCTCGGCCCGGGCGCCGGAGCCCCCTGGCAGGAGATCACCACTCGATCACGGCTGCGATTGCAGCGGCGCGCCATGTGCGCCTGCCGCCAGAAGAGTTTGAACTTTGCGACCGGGTCGCCGTCATGTACCTCGGGCGCGTGGTCGAGGAAGGGCCGGTGCGCACAGTTTTGCGCCAACCGAAGCACCCCTATACGCAGCGACTGATGGCCGCGACCCCGAATGTCGATCCGAGGGTTAGCCGGGAGCGCGTGGTGCTTGAAAGTGATGTACCGTCGCCCTTCGCCATTCCAAAAGGCTGCCGGTTCGTTACGCGCTGCCCTTGTGCGCACGAGACATGCCGCCGCGCAGAACCGGAACTCTGCTGGTGGAAGAGAGGCGGAGCGTGCGCTGCCACCTCTATGGCGCGCTCGCGGAGACGCCTGAAGCGCAAGCCATCGCGGCAGCTGCGGACTGAAACCCACCGAGGGTGAGGGGTTGGGTAATGGATAATGTGAAGATGATCACCGCGTCGAGCGGCTTCGTCTAAGGCTGTTTGGGCACCGCACAGCGCATCGGGCGCCATCGGCAAATGCCGCGAGTATATGTCGAAGAACCGGCAGCTATTCGTCCAGAACTTGCCTGATCTTCACCGCTAGGTCTGCACGACGGTAGGGCTTGCTCAGAAGATTCACGCCAGGGTCAAGCCGCCCCTGATGAACAATTGCATCCTCGGTATAGCCTGAGGTGAAAAGCACCTTCAGCTCGGGCTGCCGAAGCAGCGCTGCATCGGCAAATTGCCGCCCGTTCATCCCGCCGGGCATCACCACGTCCGTGAACAGCAGATCAAAGGCCCAACCACCGTCCATGATCTCTAGGGCATCGGCAGCGGAAGTTGCCTCCTTGCAAACGTAGCCAAGGCTGCCGAGTTGCGCGACCACATGGCTCCGAACCATGTCGTCATCCTCGACAACGAGGATGCGTTCCGTTCCCTGGATCAATCCAACACTGACTACGGACGCAGACTCTTGCGCCTCCCTCTCGTCCAAGGCCGGGAAGTAAAGCTTGACCGACGTACCTTCGCCAGGCTCAGAATAGATACGTGCGAGACCGTTCGACTGCTGAACAAACCCCCAGACCATCGACAGGCCAAGTCCGGACCCCTTGCCGAGTTCCTTTGTCGTAAAGAATGGCTCGAACGCCCGCTCAGCGACGTTCGACGGCATCCCGCAGCCGTTGTCGGTCACCGCGATCATCACGTATCGGCCCTCCTCGACCTCCTCGGCGCGCAGCACATCGTCCGACATCAGCGTTACGTTCGATGCCCCGATCGTCAGGCGCCCGCCATTCGGCATGGCGTCGCGCGCATTGATCACGAGATTGAGGATCGCGTTCTCCAGTTGGCCCGGATCGGCCTCGATCGGCCAGACGCCGGGCGCGGCGCGGATCTCGATGTCGATTTCCTCATTGATGGTGCGGCTTATAAGCCCCTCGATCCCCGACAGCACCTGCGCCGGATCAAGATGCACCGGCGCAAGTGCCTGGCGCCGTGCGAATGAAAGCAGGCGACCGGTCAGGGTTGCCCCGCGCTCCGCCGCAAGCATCGTGGTTTCGGCAAGCCGCTTGGCCGTGGGGTCGTCGGCATGGATATCCGCGAGGACCTCGGCACTTCCCACGATGATCGTCAGAAGGTTGTTGAAGTCATGGGCGATACCACCAGTCAGTTGACCCACAGCTTCCATCTTCTGCGAATGACGCAGCTTCTTTTCGAGGACGCGCAGCTCGGTGACATCGGTGGTGCTGCCGATCATCCTGACGGGTTGGCCAAAGTCATCGCGAAGGATGAGTCCCCGGTCCACCACATCCACGATCCGGCCATCCGCACAGACGAACCGATACTCACTTGTCCAGTTGCTTTCTCCGCTCTCGATCGCGGACCGAAGGCTGTCTCCAACGCGCTCCCGATCATCGGGATGAACCCAGCTTTCCCAAGCGGTCATGCCCGTGCGTAGCGCCTCAGGGTCATAGCCGTAGACGCTGAGCAGCG
>JBJHCH010000007.1:0-55788 GCA_050485905.1 Paracoccaceae bacterium
GAACGGGCCGCATCGAGGCGTTGTAGACCGCATCCACCATGGTGCGCGCCACCTGCCGCAGCGCGTCCGACAGCTTCATCCCGTCGAACACCAGCCCGTCGAACGCCCGCCGCAGCCCCCCGCCGATAGAGGCCGACAGGCTGTTCACCTCGCGCCCCGTGAACGTCATTCCGTCGCGCAGCCGCGCCAACTCGCCCTCGAACGCCACAGTGACGCCCTGCGCCCCGGCCAGCGTCGCCTCCAGCGCCGCGATCTGCTCGTTCAAGCCCTCGATCTCACTCATTCCCAGCCCCCTTCACAAATGCAGATGCGCGCGGCGCCCCTTGCCGGGGGCCGCGCGTCACACCATCGGGAAAGGCCGCGGAAAGCTCGGCCAGCCGCGCCCGCGTCAGCGGCGCGGCCCCGCCCTCGACCCCCAGCATCACCAACAGTTCTGCAGGCGTCAGCCGCCAGAACTGGTCCGGCGTCAGCCGCAGGTCGTGCATCCCCGCCCGCATCAGCCCGCGCCAGTCGAACCCCGCCACGGCTGCTCAGCCCGGAACGGTAAAGGCGCGGGCCAGCAGCTGTGCTGCCACCCGTGCCGCCTCGACCGGCCCACCGCGCACCTCGACTGTGCGCAGATCCTCGGCCGTGCCCTGCCAGCCGCCGCCGCGCAGACCCGCCACGATCAGCGCCAGCACGTCGCGGGTGGAAAACCGCCCACCCTCGAACCGCTCCACCAGATCAATCAGCGTGCCGGTGGCCAGCGCCGCCTCCAACTCGGCCAGCGCGCCCAGCGTCAGCTTGCAGACATGCCGCTCGCCATCCAGCCAGACCGCCACCTCTCCCGCCAACGGGTTCGCCATCACAGCGCCTCGAAGGTCAGCGCCCCGGCCGAGGCAAGGCTCAGCTCATAGGTGGCCTCGCCGCTGTGGCTGCCGGCATACTCGATCCCGGTGATCTGGAATGGCCCCTGCACGATACCGAAATGCGGAATGATCACCTGAAACGCCGGCTGCTGCGCGTCAAAGAAGATCTGCCGCGCACGCTCGTCCGTCGCCTCGTCGCGGAACACGCCAGAGCCGGAGATCGCGGCCGATTTCATCCCCGCCCCCGCCAGCAACTCGCGCCAGCCGCCCTGGGATTCCAGGCTGGTCACATCCACCGTTTCCGCGTTGAAGCTGATCCGCGTGGCGCGCAGCCCCGCGATGGTCTCGAACCCGCCGCTGCCGGTCAGGTCGATCTTGATCAGCAGGTCCTTGCCGTTCTGGGCACCCATGGCCGTCTCTCCGTTCGTTCAAATTGCGCTAAGGCCCCGATGGGGTCGCGCCTCACTCCTCGACGCGCGCGCGAAAGGTCAGGTCGATCCGCCGCGCCTCGGCCGCACCTGCCCGCTTCGCCACTGCCTTCAGGAACCACAGCCCCACCAGCCGCCCGCGTGACAGCACCAGCCCCGGATCGGTCAGCGCATCCGATACCGCCACCGCCGCTGTCTTCGCCGCCTGAAACCCGGCGGCATCGGAAACGACCGAAACGGTGAACCGGTGCTCGGCCCCCGCGCCGGACTTGTCGGACCGGTCGGTCACCTCCTCGGGGCCGATCAGCACGTAAAGCCCCGGCGCCGCACCGGCCGGCACTGCGTCGAACACCGCATCGCCGACCAGCGCATCCAGTTCCGAACTGCCCCGTAAACGCTGATAGATCGCGGCCTGAAGCGCCGCCGCCATGGCATAGCTCATGCCGGCGTCTCCTCTTGCGCCAGGCACAGCAGAAACCGCCCCTGCGGGTCGCGCTCGGCCACCGACAAGATACGAAAAATGCGGCCACCTTCGCGCAGCCGCTGGTCGGGCCGGGGCCGCGACGGCGCGCCATGCGGCGCCCCGCGCACGGTGATCCGCCAGGCGACACGCGAGGTGGTCACACCGCCCGCAAAGACCTCGCGTCCGCTTCCCGGCGTCACTTCGGCCCAAATCTCGCCCAGCGCCGCCCAGGACGACGAAAAGCCGCCCATGCCATCCGGTATGGGCAGATTTTCCTCCAGCACCAGCCGGCGGGTCAACATCGCCGGCTTCACCGCGCGCCCCCGCCCAGCGTCCGCACCACCCGCCAGCGCGCGATCAGCGCCGATACGCCCATAGGCAGTTCGCCCAAGTCGGTCTGCCCGTCGCGCGCCTCGTAATACTGCGCCGCCAGCATCAGCACCGCCTGCCGCAGATCAGCCGACACGTCGGCCCAGGCCGGGCCGAAGCCCGCGACGAAATCCACCTCGATCCGCCCGCCGGTCGGAACCGATGGCAGGATGATCCCGCCGGGCACGATCCTCGGGCTGTGCATATCCTGCTCCAGGCGATACCGCGCCGGGTCCACGACGACCGGCGCGCCGGACCGTGGCACCAGCCGCAACTCGGTCAGTTCGACTACCGGCGCCACCGGCAGCGTCTGCCCGCCGGCATCGCGCCAGCGCGTCACCGCCCAGGTAAAGGGCCGTGCGATCAGCACCTTGCCCGTCCGCCCCTCGACCGCCGCCATCGCCGCCCGCAGACAGCCCGCCAGCCGCCCGTCCTGCACCGCATCGTCGGTGAACCCGGTGCCCAGCCGCAAATGATCGCGGAACTCTGCCACCGGCAGCGCCCCGTCCGACACCGTCGCCTGCTCCTTCAGCATCATGCTTCACCTCTTGATGTACCGTTTGCCCCAAAGGGCGGGCGTGCGCCCTCCGCAGTGCAGGGAGGGAACACATGACCGATGCGGAGTGCCCGGCGCACGCCCGAGGCCGACGCGGGACCGCCCGATCCGCGCCGGCCTTTCTTCGTCAGTCGACCGCGAATTTCAGCAGCTTGATCGCCGCGAAATCGCTGACATCGCCGCCCACGCGCTTGGTCGCATAGAACAGCACGTGCGGCTTGGCGCTGAACGGATCGCGCAGCACCCGCAGGTCGGGGCGGTCGGCGATGGTGTAGCCCGCGCGGAAATCGCCAAAGGCGACGGCGAAGGCATCGGCCGCGATGTCCGGCATGTCCTCGGCGATCAGCACCGGATAGCCCATCAGCCGCGCCGGCTCCGCCGCCGCCAGCCCGTCGGCCCACAGGAACCGGCCATCGGCATCCTTCATCTTCCGCACCGTGCCCGCGGTCTTGGAGTTCATCACGAAGGTGGCGTTCGCACGATAGGTCGCGTCCAGCGAATAGACCAGATCGACCAGCGCATCCGACGCGTTCATCGACGCAAAGTCTCCGGCCATGCCGGTGGCGATGTAGCCCAGGTTCTCCCACTCCCGGTCCGCCTGGGCGACCTTGTCGTGGCTCAGGAAGCCGCGCGGCTTGTCGATCCCGTCACCGTTGATGAAGGCCTGCGCCTCGGCCCGGGCAAACTTGTCGGCGATCCGGCCCGCCAGCCAGCCCTCTATGTCAAAGGCGCTGTCGTCCAGCAGCCGCTGGCTGGCCTTCGGCATCGCCGACAACTCGTGCAGCGGAATGCTGATCCGCTCGATCTGCGGCGTCGCGCTTTCGGTCACCGCCGCCGTCTCGGTCGCCCAGCCATGACCCAGATCGCCGTGATCGACCAGCACGTCGAACGACGTCGCCTCGACCGACACCACGTTCGCGACCGACCGGATCGACGCGGCCGAGCGCAGCACGCTGCGGATCGTGTCGGCGGTCTGCGGATCGACCAGATAGCCGCCCTCACCGGCGACAGCGGTGTTCAGCCCCTTGCCCTCCAGAACCAGGCCCCGCATGGCGTCGTCGTCGCCATTGCGCAGATAGGCGTCGAAGGCCTTGCGGTGGGGCACTTCCACCTCGGCTGCGGCCGAGAGTGCGGGGCGCGCGCCGGCGCCGAGATGTTTGCGATCCAGCATGGTCAGTCGCTCTTCCTGTTGTTGAAGTCTCAGTTTCATATCGGCCTGAAAGCCCTTGATCTCTCCGATAAAACCGGACAGCGCGGCTTTCACCTCCGCCGCCGGGCCATCGGCCTTCACATTCAATTCACTCATCGTGTCACCCTGATTGAAGGTTTCTGATCGCCCATCACCTCTCCGTCGGTCCGCGCCGCGCGTCCTCGAACACCGCGGCCAGGTCCCGCAGCAGCGATGCCGCGTCGTCCGACTTGGCCCCGACCCGCGCTTCCGGAAGCATCGGAAAGGTGACCAGCGACACCTCCCACAGGTCCAGCTCCACCAGCTTCCTCGCGCCCTGCCCGTCGCGCTCGGCCCGAATGGTGCGATAGCCGATCGACAAACCGTCGATGGCCCCCGCCCCCACCAGCGCCACCGCCTCGCGGCCCTTGGCCACGTCGGTCAGCAGCCGGCCCTTGACGTAAAGCCCGCGGTCATCCTCGCCGACCTCGTCCCAGACCCCGATGGGCAGCGCCGGGTCGTGCTGCCACAGCATCTTCACCCGCCGCCCCGCCGCCTTCAGCCGCGCCAGCGATGCCGCATAGGCCCCCGGCATCACCAGATCGCCGCCCTGGTCCTTGCGGCCGAACAGGCTGGCGTAGCCCTCGACCGTGGTGCCGTCCGACACCACCAGCCCGGCATCCGGCCGATGGAACTTGTGTTCCAGTTGCGTTGCTTCATGCAGTCCCATGGCCCGCCTCACTCCTCGTCCATCAGCCGGGGCAGGCCCAGCAGCGCGCGCTTCTCCGCCTCGCTCAGGAAACCGGCCGCGCCGACCCGCTGCCATTGCTGGTCCCGCTCGTCGGCCAGCGCCGGCACCTGATCCAGATCGGGCCGCAGCTCCACCGGCTCTCCGGTAAAGCCCGACAGCCAATGCGCCACCGCCGCCGCGATCCGGCTGACCAGCGGCACCACCGTCAGGCGATAGAAGGCACGGTTGGCCTCCTGGTAATTCGCGTAGGTCGCATCCCCCGGCACGCCCAGCAGCATCGGCGGAATGCCAAAGGCCACGGCGATATCGCGCGCCGCGGCCTCCTTGGTCTTGTGAAACTCCATGTCCGACGGTGAAAACCCCATCGGTTTCCAGTCGAGGCCACCTTCCAGCAGCATCGGCCGCCCCGCATTCCGCGCGCCCTGATGGTGCATCTCCATCTCGCTCACCAGCCGGTCGTACTGCTCGGCGCTCAGCGTCGCCTGCCCGTCCGCGCCCTTGAACACGATGGCCCCCGATGGCCGCGCCGCATTGTCCAGCAGCGCCTTGGACCACCGCGCCGCGCTGTTGTGCACGTCGATGGCCGTGGCCGCCGCCTGCAGGGGCGAAAAACCGTAATGGTCGTCCTGCGGGTGAAAGGTCTTCACATGGCAGATGGGCGAAACCGCGCCCGAGGCGTCGAACCGATGCTTCCGGTTGCCCACCGCATATTCATAGGCGACCGGCCAGCCATCGGCCCCCGGCACCACGCTCATCCGGTCCGACCGCAGCACATGCAGCTCAACGGGCAGCGCCCCGCTGCCGGGCACCGCCTCCAGATAGCCGTCGCCCGACAGCAGCAGATGGCCGTAAAGCGCCTCGAACAGTTCCGCCTTGCCCTGCACCGCATTCGGGCGGCGGATCAGCGTCAGCACGGGATGCGAGTCATAGCGCCGCTCTGCGTCCTGCAGCACCAGCGGCAGCGCCGCCGCGGCTTCCGAGATCAGCTTGACCGCGCGAAACGCCACCGGATTGCCCTGAAACCCGGTGCGGGTGAGCGAGGCCACGTCGCGCGGGCTCCACGCCACACCGCCGTTGCCATGCCAGGCGACGACGCGGCCGCCCGTCAAATGGCCGGTGGCCGAGGCTTTCGCCTCGACCGCCTCGGCTGCCTCGCGTTTCAGAAACTCGAATACCATCCCCCGCCTCTCCCGTTCCGCCCGTGACTTGACAGGCCCGCCCGCGCGCGCCCTTCTCGGCCCATGGGCTCGCCCGAACAGACCGTCCATATTCCAGCCCGCCGCGGGCAGGCCCTGTTGCTGTGCATCTTCTGGGCGCCGGTCGCGGCCGCCGCCCTCGCTTTCCTGCTGGGCGGGCTGTGGCTCATGCCCGGCAAGCCGCTTGCCGGCGGCATCCTCGCCGCCTGCGGGGCGATCCTGCTGCCCATCACCGCCGCGATGTTCGCGATCTGCCTGCGCTGCCTGCGCCTCGACGGCCCGATCCTCGAATTCGGCCCCAACGGCCTGATGGACCGCCGCATCTGCGACGATCCGCTGCCCTGGGCCACGCTCACCTGGCGCAGCGTCGTCACCCCGCGCGGCCCCTCGCCGCCGCAGTTCCACACCAACCGCGCGGTTGCGGCGCACTGGCCCTATCGCCTGCTGGCGATCCTCAATCTGGCGCTGCGTCAGCCACCCTATGCCGTCCTGCCGCTCGCCACCGGAAAAACGGCGGGAGAGCTTGCCGACCTTATGGCGCGCTTTCGCGCGCCCTCAGCATAGGTTGCGGATCTGCGGATCCAGCTGCCTGTTAGATTTCATCAGGATCAAGTCGGTGACTGCCCAGACCAGCGCATCCACCCGGTCGGGGCTGCCTTTGCCCTCGTAGCTCTCGGCCGTCATCCGCACCATCTGATCCTCCAGCAGCGGCAGGCCGCGGACATGCCGCACCCGCCCCTGTTCGTACAGCGCCGCCACCGGCTCCGCCCGGATGCCCTTCTTCTTCCCGGCCCGCAGCCCGCGGAACGGGATCAGCGGATCGATCTGCCGCACCAGAGTCTCGATCATGTCGCCGCCCTGGTTCACCTCGGCGACCAGCCGGTCGGCGCGATGGCGGTGAAACGCGGCAATCGCCTTCCGCGCCCATTCCAGCGGCGTGACGCCCTGAACGCTGGCGTCCTCCAGAACATAGGCCACCCAGTCCTGCGGCTTTCCCTTGGCGACGACGCCAACGACGACGATGCCGCATTCATCCGAACCCGCGTGTGACGTCACCGGCGGGTCCACCGCCACCACGATCCGGTCCAGCGCGGGCACCGTCTGCACCCTCTGCCGCTCGATCATCTGGTTGGTCCACAGCGCGCCCTCGACATCCTCCAGCAGCATGCCGTCAAGTTCCTGCCGGCCCTTCCGGGTGCCGGCAAACCGTGCCCGCACCTCTTCCAGAAAGCTCTCGGCCAGCCAGGCCCGGTTCGCCTCGGTCGGCGCGTGGGTCACGACGGTCGAGGGGCGCTGCAGCAACTCCTTCAGCACCTCGACATTCCGCGGCGTGGTCGTGACCACCTGCTGCGGATGCTCGCCCAGCCGCAGCGCGAACTGCAGGTTGTCCCAGGTCTCCTCGCCCTTCTTCCACTTCGCCAGCTCGTCCACCCAGGCGGCGTCGAACTGCGGGCCCCGCAGCCCCTCGGGGTCGTGGGCGGAAAACACCTGCGCCACCGCCCCGTTGGGCCAGACCAGCCGGCGCCGGGTGGCTTCCCACTCGGGCCGGCGGTCGGGCGGAGAGCAGGAAAGGATCCCGCTCTCGCCAAAGATCATCACCTCGCGCGCCTCGTCGTAGCTTTCACCGATCAGCGCCACGCGGCGGCAGCGGCCCGGGTCCCAGGGCCGCGCGCCCTCGACCTGCGCGCGCACCCATTCCGACCCGGCGCGGGTCTTGCCCGCGCCGCGCCCGCCCATGATCACCCAGGTCTTCCAGCCGCCCTCGGGCGGCAGCTGGTGCGGCAGCGCCCAGAAGTCGAAGAGATAGGGCAGCGCGCCCAGCGCATTGGTGTCCATGCCATCGAGGAACTCATCCCAGACCTCCGGCCCCGCGGAGGCGAGCCAGGCGGCGCCCGACCTCAGATCGGGCGGCGTCGAAATCGAGCTCGCGCTTGGGGTCGAGGATGCCGAGGTTCTGTCGAAGTTTTTCAACCTTGTGGACCTCTGTGACGACATGTTGGGTAGCAACAAAGACTTCCTTTGCGTACTTGGCCGCGGCCCCGGCCTGCTTCGGGTTTCCGGCCTCTGCTTCTTCTCTTGCTTGATCAAAGACCTGGACAGCAAACTTCAGGTGCTCGACCACCTCGTCGAGTATCGTTGCAACAGGGGTCTCGGCAGTAATCTCGCTCATGATCGTCATGGCTCAGGCTCCGTTTCTTTTTTTTGTTTTTGGCCTTTGCTGCGTCAGAGAAAGAAAAAGCGGCTCCGGGTTGCCCCGTGCCGCTTGCCCACTTCTCCTAGCATGTCAGAAGCTATACCTCAGGGAGTGCGCTGAGTCAAGATTTCCCGCCCTGGTTGTACGGCCCTGACCGCGCGCAGTTGAAAGGAAGCGTTAACCGCCTCCCGCAACCCCTTGATAACCCTCAGTCCTGCGCCGCCTCCTGCGCCGCCGCCCGCTCCGCCTCGATCCGGCGCCAGACGGCGACATTCCGGTTGTGATCCTCCAGCGTCACGGCAAAGGCATGGCCCCCGGTGCCGTCGGCGACGAAGAAGATATAGGGCGTGTCGTCCGGGTCCAGCGCGGCGGCGATGCTGGCGCGGCCGGGATTCGCAATCGGCGTCGGCGGCAGCCCGTCGATCACATAGGTGTTGTAGGGGGTCTGCGCGCGCAGCTCGCTCGCCCGGATGCCACGCCCCAGCACGCCCTGCCCATTGGTGATGCCATAGATCACCGTCGGGTCGGTCTGCAGCCGCATTCCCTGGTTCAGCCGGTTGACGAATACGCTGGCCACCTGCCGCCGCTCGTCCGGCACGCCGGTTTCCTTTTCGATGATCGAGGCCATGATCAGCGCCTCTTCGGGGCTGTTGTAGGGCAGGTCGTCCGCCCGGCTCAGCCACAGATCCTCCAGTATCCGCGCCTGCCGCGCCTGCATGTCGGCGATGATCGCGGCGCGGTCATGGCCGCGCGTCACCTCGTAGCTGTCGGGCGCCAGGCTGCCCTCGGGCGGCACCTCGTCGATGGTGCCGGTCAGGAACTCCGCCCGGCGCAGCGCATCCACCACCTGCCAGCTCGTCGCGCCCTCGGCCAGCGTCACGCGATAGCGCAGGTCGCTCGTCTCGGCCACGTCGATATATTCCTGCGGCACCGCCTCGGTCGCCGGGTCGAACTTCACCACCTCGACAAACCGGCTCGTCGCCGGGTCGATCTCGCGCAGGATCACCTCGGCATTGACCACGCCGATGCGGAAATTCACCTCCGTGCCGCAGGTCGATTGCCCGCCGCGGGTGATGATCTCCAGGATCTGCTCCATCGAGGCGCGCGGCGGCACCAGATAGCTGCCGAACCGCAACTGCCTTGATTTCTCGGTGTAATCCGCCCCCATGCGGAATATCGCCGGGCTGGTGATCGCGCCCTGCTCGTCCAGCGACTGCGCCACGCCCCGGATGTTGCCGCCGCGCGGCACCTCCAGGCAGATCGCCATCTCCAGCGGCCCCTCGCCGGTGAACTGCCGCTGGCCCCAGGCCAGCAGCCCGCCCAGCAGGAACAGCGCCACGACGAACAACGTCAGCGCGTTGGAGGCGATATGCTTCCACATCAGCCGTCAACCCGCCCGAGCACGAGGCTCGCGTTCGTGCCGCCGAAGCCAAAGGAATTGGACAGGGCCACGTTGATCTCGCGCTTACGCGCCGCATTCGGGGCCAGGTCCAGCACTGGCGCCACCGCCGGATTGTCCAGGTTGATCGTCGGCGGCGCCACCTGATCGCGGATCGCCAGCGTGCAGAAGATCGCCTCCACCGCGCCCGCCGCGCCCAGCAGATGCCCGATGCTGGATTTCGTGGAACTCATCGTCGCCCTGGCCGCCGCATTGCCCATCAGCCGCTCCACCGCGCCCAGCTCGATCGTGTCGGCCATCGTGCTGGTGCCGTGGGCATTGATGTAATCCACCCGGTCGGGGGTGATCCCGGCACGGGTCAGGGCTGCCTGCATCGACCGGTATCCTCCTTCGCCGTCCTCGGACGGGGCGGTGATGTGATAGGCGTCGCCCGACAGGCCATAGCCCAGCACCTCGGCATAGATCCGCGCCCCGCGCGCGCGCGCGTGTTCATATTCCTCCAATACCACCGCGCCCGCGCCCTCGCCCATCACGAAGCCGTCACGGTCGGCGTCATAGGGCCGGCTGGCGCGTGCGGGATCGTCGGCGCGCTTGGTGGACAGCGCCTTGCAGGCGTTGAACCCGGCGATGCCGATCTCGGAAATCGGGCTTTCCGCCCCGCCGGCGATCATCACATCGGCATCGCCCCACTGGATCAGCCGCGCGGCGTCGCCGATGGCATGGGCCCCGGTGGAACAGGCCGTGACCACCGCATGGTTCGGCCCCTTGAAGCCGTAGCGGATGGAAACCTGACCGGAAATCAGGTTGATCAGCGCGCCGGGGATGAAGAACGGGCTGATCCGGCGCGGCCCGCGTTCCTTCAACAGCACGGCGGTCTCGGCGATGGACGACAGGCCGCCGATGCCCGACCCCATCATCACGCCCGTCCGCTCGCGGCTGGCGGTATCCTCAGGCATCCAGCCCGCATCCTCGACCGCCTGCTGGGCGGCGGCCATGCCGTAAAGGATGAAGTCATCGACCTTGCGCTGCTCTTTCGGCTCCATCCAGTCGTCGGGGTTGAACGTGCCGTCGCTGCCATCGCCGCGCGGGATCTCGCAGGCATAGGTGGTGGCCAGATGGCTGGCGTCGAAGCGGGTGATCGTGCGCGCGCCCGACTGCCCGGCCAGCAGCCGCGCCCATGTCGCCTCGACCCCGCAGCCCAAGGGGGTCACAAGCCCCAGTCCGGTGATGACAACCCGCCGCATGCGCGCCCCCGCTATTTCTGAACCGGGGCCGGTGATACACAGGATCGGCGCTCAGGGAAAGACCGGCGGAAGCGGTCGGCGGCGGCGGACCGCCCGCCCGGCCAGCCAGGGCGCCCGGCCCCGCCCGCCGCGTGCACAAGGGATTACGATCCGGTTAACAGAAAATCGAATAGTGTGGGTTTTCAGTCGCTTGACTTTTTGTGCACGCGTGCACAGCGCCCCTTTCGGGCGAATTCCTACCCCTGCCGCGCGATCATCCCCAGCACCGCGGCCAGCATCTGCGCCGCCACCAGCGCCCCCTGCCCGTCCACGTCCCGCTCCGGCATGAACTCCACCAGCCCGAACCCCGCGATCCGCCCCCGGCCCGCCGCGCCCCCGATCAGATCCAGCGCCTGCCAGTAACCCAGCCCCCCCGCCGTCCGCCCGATCACCGCCGGCATGATCGCCGGATCCAGCGCATCGCAGTCAAAGCAGATGACGACCCGAGACCCCGGCTCGATCAGTTCCACCGCCCGGCCCACACCCTCCCGCGCCACCTCGGCGGCGGTGACGAATTCCACCCCCCATTCCCGCGCATCCGCCACGTCCCGCTCCCGCGCCGACCCGATACCCCGCGCCCCCACCTGCACGATGCGGCTCACATGCCCCATCTCAGACGCGCGGCGCATGGTGGACGACAGCCCCAGCCGCTCGCCCCCCACCTCCTCGCGCCAGTCGATATGGGCGTCGATCTGCAGGATCGTGATCGGCCCATGCCCGGCATAGGCCCCCAGCATCGGCACCTGCACGGAATCGTCGCCCCCCAGCAGCACCGGCACCGCCCCCGCCGCCAGCACCTTGCCCACCGCATCGGAAATCAGCGCCCGGTTGCCCGCCGGATCGGCCCCAACGGTCGCCAGATCGCCGCAATCGACCACGCTGCCCGCCTCCGGCACCGTCAGCCCGCCCAGATCCCAGTTCATGTGGCCCAGGTTCGCGGCATAATCCGCACCCCCCGCCCGCACCGCCGCCGGCCCGCCCGCACAATAGGCCCCGACCGACGGGTAGGGCGTCCCCGCCCCCGCCCCGATCAGCGCCACCCGCGCGGTCAGCGCCTCCAGATCGCCGCGCGGCAGGCCCAGAAACGTCTCCGCCCGCCCCGCCCCGAACATCGTCCCCAGATCGCCCATCGTATCCCCCAGCCTGTCATCGGATTTCGCCGGCACCCTCGGCACCCGGCGGCGAAAAGGCAAGGCCCCCATCATCGCCCCATGATCCATGTCAAGGCGCAGGTCGCCGATACGGTCCACCCTGCCGGCAGCGCGACAGGAGTGCCCATGCGGCTGACGATCCGAACCAACCTTGCCCTCAGGGCACTGATGTATTGCGGCGTCCACGCCGACCGGCTGGTCCGCACGCAAGAGATTGCGGCGGCCTGCAACGCCTCGGCCAACCACATGGCGCAGGTGATCCACATGCTGGGCCAACTGGGATTTGTGCGCACCGAACGCGGGCGGCGCGGGGGGCTGGCGCTGGCCCGCCCGATGCGTCGCATCGGTCTGGGCGCGGTCCTGCGCGCGTTCGAGACCGAGATGCCCTTTGCCGAATGCTTCGGCACCGCCAACACCTGCCCGCTGACCCCGGCCTGCCGCCTGCGCCCCGCCATCGCCGCGGCGGTGGAGGCGTTCTACGCCGCCTTTGACGGGCTGACGCTGGCCGATCTGGTTGAAGACAACGGCGAACTGGCGCGAATCCTTTCTGCGCCCTCTGCCGAACATTCGCGCACCCTGCCGGTTTGTTCCGCTACAGGCTGAGCCGCAGCGCAGCGAACTCAATCCCCGGCGGGCAGGATCGCGTCACGGTTGCAACACTGTTGCGTGAAGCGGGCCAACGCACGCCCTATTCACGCCGTGCTCACGCCGAATTGGTCTAGTCTTGTAACTGTTACTCGTATAGGCGGCGCGTCCGCACCGTCTGGTGTTCTTGGAGACGAAAATGGCACAGGCAACCCCCATTGCCGGTAACGCGCAGAAGCCGCAGCCGGCCGAGCAGATGACACAGAAAACCGAAGATCCGGCACCCCGGCCGCAGATGGGCAGCGACATGCCGCGTCCCGTCCAGCAGGGCGCCGTCTTCACCGACTGGGCGTCGATCTGACCTGACCTTTGCGGCGCATCGGGATGGCAGCAGCTTTCCCGGTGCGCCGCTTCACGCTAGCCTGCCCGGCGACTCACCGGGGCAGATGATGGCGTCACCGATATCCTCGATCAGAAACCTCGGCCCGGCGATGGAGGCCGCGTTCAACCGCGTCGGCATCAATACTGCCGAGGAGTTGCGCGCCATCGGCCCCGATGACGCCTATCTGCGCCTGCTGCAGAACGGCAGCCGGCCGCATTTCATCGCCTATTACGTTCTGGTCATGGGGCTGCAGGGCCGGCCGTGGAACGACTGCAAGGGCGCGGAAAAGACCGCGCTGCGCGCCCGGTTCGACCGGCTGAAGGCCACGGGGCATGACAAGGGCCGCTCCGACCTCGAAGCGGCCCTGGACATGATCGGGGTGGTGGCGCGGGTTCAGCCGACCAGTTCTAGGCCCGAGAAGAAGTAAGAGATCTCGACCGCCGCCGTCTCCGGCGCGTCGGAGCCGTGGACGGAGTTTTCGCCCACCGAGAGGGCGAAATCCTTGCGGATGGTGCCGTCATCGGCATTGGCGGGGTTGGTGGCCCCCATCACTTCGCGGTTCTTGGCGATGGCATTCTCGCCCTCCAGCACCTGAACCACCACCGGCTCGGACGCCATGAACTCGGTCAGTTCGCCAAAGAACGGACGGTCGGCGTGGACCTCGTAGAACTTCTGCGCCTGGGCGAGCGAAAGGTGGATGCGCTTTTGTGCGATGATGCGCAGCCCCGCCTCCTCGAACCGGGCGTTGATCTTGCCGGTCAGGTTGCGACGGGTCGCGTCGGGCTTGATGATGGAAAGCGTGCGTTCGATGGCCATGCGGCTGCCTCATATTCAGGGGGCGGCCCCAAGCCGCCCCTTCGAAACCGCTGGCCGGTTAGCATTTGCGGCGCCGGATGGAAAGACGCGATCCACCCGGCGCCAGCGATGCCATGCCCCCGATCAGTCGATCGTGGTCTCTTCGTCCGTGGCATCGTCTTCAAGCGGCAGGATCTCCTCGTCCGCAGGGTCGGCCGGATCATCCAGCGGGGCCGGATCGTCCATCGGCTCCGGCTCATCCAGCGGGGCCGGGTCGTCCATGGGTGCCGGGTCGTCCAGCGGGGCCGGGTCATCCAGCGGCGCGGGATCGTCCATCGGCGCCGGATCCGCCGGGGCCGGGTCCGTCAGTGGCGCCGTGCCACCCGCGGGCGCGTCCATCGGCTCTGCCGGAGGCGCGGATTCGCGGTCGCGGAAGATGTATTCCGCCGCCTCGTCCGCCTGCTCGCGGGTCAGGTTCAGGGTGATCTCGTTGCCATCCCAGTTGATCTGCAGTTCGTTCCAGTCAACTGCGATGTCCTTGGCGCCGAAGCCGAGGAACCCGCCGACGGAAATCACCGCCGCGCTGACGCTGCCATCGTCGGAATGCAGGATCAGATCCTGGATCGAACCGATGGTTTCGCCCTGGGTCGAGGTCACGGTGGAGCCGACGATCCAGTCGGCGCGCACTTCGTCTGCGCCTTGGCTGGGAACCAGAACATCCTGAGCCAGCGCCGGGGCGGCGGCAAGCATGGTCGCGGCAACTGCTGCAATCGCTGAATAACGCATCTTCTCTCTCCTTTTGGCTTGGGCATTTCTGCCTTCCGCCCCCTCAACGCAGCAGTCCGCGGTCGGTCCCCACGTCACCCGTCCCTCGGCCGGATTTTGCCGGACGGGCGCGCGGCTGGCGGCAGGTTCCCGCCGTCACCGAAAATTTTGCCCCGGCAGCCGCCGCCGCTGCGCGGCGATTGACGCCACCCGCGCAATCGGGCAAGGCGCTGCCATGCTGACCATCAGTGACATCACCTATTCGGTCGAAGGCCGGCCCCTGTTCGAGGGCGCAAGCGCGCTGGTGCCCGGCGGCCACAAGATCGGCCTTGTGGGCCGGAACGGCACCGGCAAGACCACGCTCTTTCGCCTGATACGCGGCGAACTGGCGCTGGAGGGCGGCGCGATCACCCTGCCCGCCCGCGCCCGCATCGGCGGCGTGGCGCAAGAGGTGCCAAGCTCATCGACCAGCCTGATCGACACGGTGCTGGCCGCCGATACCGAACGCGCGCATCTGCTGGCCGAGGCCGAGGGCGCGACCGATGCCCACCGCATCGCCGAGGTACAGACAAGGCTGGCCGATATCGACGCCTGGTCGGCCGAGGGGCGGGCGAGCGCGATCCTGAAGGGGCTGGGTTTCGATGCCGAGGCGCAGCGGCGGCCGTGCTCGGATTTTTCCGGCGGCTGGCGGATGCGGGTGGCGCTGGCCGGGGTGCTGTTCGCGGAACCCGACCTGCTGCTGCTGGACGAGCCGACGAACTATCTGGACCTTGAGGGCGCGCTGTGGCTGGAATCCTATCTGGCCAAGTACCCTCACACCGTCATCATCATCAGCCATGACCGGGGGCTGTTGAACCGGGCGGTGGGGCATATCCTGCATCTGGAGAACCGCAAGCTCACGCTCTACACCGGCAATTACGACACCTTTGCCCGCACCCGGGCCGAGCAGCGCGCGGTGCAGGCGGCCGAGGCGAAGAAGCAGGATCTGCGGCGCGCGCATCTGCAAAGCTTCGTGGACCGTTTCAAGGCCAAGGCGTCCAAGGCCCGGCAGGCGCAGAGCCGGGTGAAGATGCTGGAAAAGATGGTGCCGATCACCGCGCCCGAGGAAGCCGCGCGGCATGTGTTTACGTTCCCCAAGCCAGAGGAACTGTCGCCCCCGATCATCAACCTCGACGATGCGGCGGTCGGCTATGGCGGCCCGCCGGTGCTGCGGGGGCTGAACCTGCGGATCGATCAGGACGACCGGATCGCGCTGCTGGGCCGGAACGGCGAGGGGAAATCGACGCTGTCGAAGCTGCTGGCAGGGAAGCTGCAGGCCAGCGCGGGCAAGGTCACGCGGTCATCCAAGCTGCGCATCGGCTATTTCGCGCAGCATCAGGTCGATGAGTTGCATATCGACGAGACGCCGCTGCAGCATATCCAGCGGCTGCGGCCCGGTGAGCATCAGGCGCGGCTCAGGGCGCGGCTGGCGTCGTTCGGGCTGCTGGCGGCGCAGGCGGATACGGTGGTGGGCAGGCTGTCGGGCGGGCAGAAGGCGCGGCTGAGCCTGCTGCTGGCCACGATCGACGCGCCGCATCTCTTGATCCTCGACGAACCGACGAACCATCTGGACATCGAAAGCCGCGAGGCGCTGGTGGAGGCGCTGACGGATTATGCCGGCGCGGTCATTCTGGTTTCCCACGACATGCACCTGCTGGGGCTGGTGGCGGATCGGCTGTGGCTGGTGCAGGGCGGGCATGTGCGGCCCTATGAGGACGATCTGGAAACCTATCGCCGGATGCTGCTGGCGGGCGACGAGGCGCCGAAGGAGAAGCCGAAGGCCGAGAAGAAGCGCGCCGGGCGGGACGAGATGCTGGCGCTACGGGCCGAGGTCCGCAAATGCGAGGAGCGGATCGAGAAGCTGAACGCGATGCGGGACAGGCTGGCGAAGAAGCTGGCCGATCCGGCGCTTTATGAGCCTGAGCGGGTGGGCGAGATGGAGACCTGGCAGAAGAAATACGCCGAGGTGATGGAGGGGCTGGACCGGGCCGAGGCGCTGTGGCTGAAGGCCCAGGAAAAGCTGGAGGATGCGGCGGCGTGATGGTTTGGGCAAGTTGCCCAAAAAATCAAGCCATTGAAATCGCTGGATTTCGCATTTTCTGTTAACCTGCCCTTAACCGTCTGGCACGGTCTTGCGCCCCGCGACGATCAGGCGGCCTGTGCCGCCAGCGCCTTGCGGCACCAGTCCACCACCGCGGCCAGATCGGCGGGCAGCGGCTCTGCCAGCCCCTCGACAAAGCCGGCAAAGGCGTCGGCGTTCAGCCGGTTCACGCCCACCAGCACCGGCAGGCCCCGGTCCAGCGCATCGGCGATCACCGGGGCAAGGCCGCGGCCCTCTGCCTCTTGCTTGCCGAACTTGTTGATCACCAGCATCTCTGCCCCGTCCAGCCGCGCGGTCACCGCCACCACCGCGGTTTCCAGCGCCCCGGCATCCAGCCGGCAGCCGCGCGAGGCTGCGCCCAGATCCTGACTGATGCGAAAGCTCGGCCCGTCGGGCAGCACGCGCAGGTCCATGTCGCATTTGCCGCGGTCGCAGTTTTCGGAATTGGTCTGAACCGTGCCGGCAAGGCGCAGGCCCGCCCCTTCCAGCCGGGCCACGACCTCGGCCAGAAAGCGGTCGGTTTCGCCCCGTCCGGGCAGGTTCACATATCCCAGTCGCATCTGCGCAGCCCCCCTGATCCGCCCGGCCGGTAACCATAGCCCCGGCGCGGCGACCCGTCACATATCAAACCGTGGGGCGGGCGTCACCCGCCAAGCAGATAACTGGGCAACCACAGAACCAGTTGCGGAAAGGCGAGGCACAACCCCAGACCGGCAAGCTGCAGCATCACAAAGGGAATGATCCCGCGATAGATCTGCTGGATCTTCACCTCGGGCGGGGCCACGCCCTTCATGTAGAACAGCGCGAAACCGAAGGGCGGCGTCAGGAAACTGGTCTGCAGGTTCACCGCCGCCAATATCAGGAACCAGATGATGATGGGCTGGGAAATGCCGCCCCAGGCCCCGACATGGCCGCCGAAATCCAGCAGCGCGACGATGGGCGCAAAGATCGGCATGACGATCAGCGTGATCTCGATCCAGTCGAAGAAGAAGCCCAGCAGGAAGATCATCCCCATCAGCACGAACATGATCGACCACGGGCCGACGCCGGTTTCGCGGATGAAATCGACGATGATCCGCTCTCCGCCGATCGACTTGAACACAAAGGCGAATGCCGTGGCGCCGACGAAGATGCCGAAGAGCATCCCCCCGGTCAGGGCCGAGCGTTTGCAGACATCGAGGAAATTCGCCCATGTCAGTTGCCGGTTGAAGGCCGCGAGCAGGATGGAGCCGAAGGCGCCAACGCCCGCCGCCTCGGTGGGCGTGGCGAAGCCGGCAAAGATCGAGCCCAGCACGCAGACGATCAGAAAGATCGGCGGGATGAAGCTGCGAAAGATCATCGCCCAGAATTCGCCCCGCGTCGCCGGCCCCATGTCGGCATCCATCGGCGGGGCCAACTGCGGGCGCAGCCGGCACAGGACCAGCAGGAAGACCGCGTAGAGAACCGCGAGCAGCAGCCCCGGCACGATGGCGGCGATGAAGACGGTGCCGACCGGCACGCTGAGCAGGTCGGACATGATCACCAGCATGATCGACGGCGGGATCAGGATGCCCAAAGTGCCCGAGGACGCGATGGTGCCGGTGGCCAGCGGCACCGAGTAGTTCGCCTTCATCATCACCGGCAGGGCCATCAGCGTGATCATGACGACCGAGGCGCCGATGATGCCGGTCGTCGCCGCCATGATCGTGCCCATCAGCGTGACCGACAGCGCCAGCCCCCCCGGCACCCGGCGCAGCATCACCTGCAGCGCGTAAAGCAGATCCCGCGCGGCACCGGATTTTTCCAGCATCGTGCCCATGAAGGTGAACATCGGGATCGCCACCAGCACGAGGTTTTCCATCGTGCCGCCGTAGATGCGCAGCGGGATGAGCGTGAGCTGGTTCAGCCGGAAGGTGCCCGCCAGATCGCCCAGCACCGCGAATCCCAGCGCCACGCCGCCCAGCACAAAGGCGACCGGGTAGCCGGTGAACAGCAGCACCGCCAGGGCGGCGAACATGAAGAGCGGCATGAACTCGATGAAGAACGCCATCTGCAATCTGTCCCCTGTCAGGCTTCTTTTTCTACGGTTTTCATCGGCACCGGCATCGCGTGGCTGCCCGCGTAATAGCCCGATGCCTCGCGCAGGTGCGGCGGGCCGAACAGATAGACCCAGCAGCGCAGCGCGACTGAAAAGCCCGCCAGCGCGATCAGCGTGAAGCCCAGCGGCAGGAAGCTCTTGATGATGAAGCGGTGGTTCAGCCCGGTCTGCGCGGCGGAACTTTCACCGATGTAATAGGAGCGCAGCGCATTCTCGGTGCCGTACTGCATGATGACATAGCAATAGGGCACCATGAACAGCACGCAGCCCAGCAGTTCCACCCAGACGCGGGTGCGCGGGCGCATCGTGTCGCGCACCAGTTCGATGCGCACATGGGCGTCCTTTATATAGGCGTAGCCGAGGCAGAGCAGGAAGAGCGCGGCATGCAGGTGCCATTCCATTTCCTGCACGCGGGTGGCGCTGAACATTCGATACCAGTCAGTGCGGGTGAACTGGGGATTGATGCCAAGATATTGCCGCTGCACCACGTCATACATGATGGTGAAGATCATCGCGATGAAGAGCGTCGAGGCCGCGAGAATGCCGATGCGGGTGCAGAACAGCGCGAGCCCGTCGCTGGCATCGAGCAGGTTCTGGTGCAGGTTCAGCCGGCCGCGCGCCATGCCATAGGCAAAGGCACCCAGCGCAAGCGCGGTCATCGCCACCATCAGCCACAGCGAATACGGCGCCAGCGCATCGTAATAGGCGAGCAGCGCCTCCGCCTCCTCGTCGCCGCGGCCGGCCTGACGGCGCAGGCCGTTGGCCTGCTGCGTGGTGATCGAGAACGGCGCCGCGATCATGATGGCGAACCAGCCCAAGAGGCTGGCAGCCGCGAACCAGCCGGGGCGGCTTTTCAGCAGCGCCGCCCCGGCCAGCCCGACCAGAACCACGCCGAGGGCGTAGAGCAGTTCGAAGGAATCGAACGGCAGGACGGCCAGCCAGAAGGCGGCCACGATCGTCACGATCGACAGGGCCGTTCCCACGGCATCGCGCAACGCCATAGTCATCACTCACTCCCGGCAAACATTGCTGCGGCCCGCCGAAGCGGGCCGCGGGTCTTGGGCGGCGCCGGGCGTCAGCGCAGGTAGCCGAGCTCACCCCACCGGCGATAGTTCTCGCGGAAGGTGGCGTAGCTTTCGTAGGTGCGGGCGAAATCCGCATCCGCCGCCGATTCTTCCTCGACCACTTCCAGCCAGGCGGCTTCCAGCGCCTCGAGGATCTCGTCGGAATAGGTGTGCAGCGTCACGCCGTTTTCCTCAAGCTGCGCCAGCGCATCGAACTGCAGCGCCTCGCCCTCGGCCAGGCCGTAGGTGATGGAGGCGTCGCAGACCGTCTCGATCTTGAACTGCGTGCTCTCGTCCAGGCTTTCCCACAGGTCGAGGTTGATCATCAGATCGAACAGCGTCGCCTGCTGGTGCCAGCCGGGGAAATAGTAGTGGCTGGCGACCTGATAGAAGCCGAGGTTGAGGTCGATCGCGGGCATCGAGAATTCGGTCGCGTCGATCGTGCCAAGCTCAAGTGCGGGGAAGATGTCGCCGCCCGCCAGAAGCTGGGTCGAGGTGCCCATCTTCTCCATCACCTTGGCGCCAAGGCCGAAGAAGCGCATGGTCAGGCCCTGGAAATCCTCGGGCGAGTTGATCGGCTCGCGGAACCAGCCGGCGGCCTCGGGCGCGATGATGCCGCAGTGGATCGCGTGGATGTTGTGCGGCTCATACAGTTCTTCCAGCAGTTCCTTGCCGCCGCCGAACTTCACCCAGGCCAGGTATTCGCCCGCCTGCGGGCCAAAGGGCACCGCCGCCAGAAGCTGAAGCGCGGGCACCCGGCCGGCCCAGTAGCCCGGCGTCGACCAGCCGGCCTCGACCGCGCCGGTGCCGACGGCGTCGAACACTTCCAGCGCCGGCACGATGGCGCCCGGCTCCTGGAAGACCATGTTGATCTCGCCGTCCGTGATCCTGGTCACCTGTTCCGCGATGCGGATGCCCAGCGTGCCAAGCTGCGTCAGCGACCCCGGATAGGTGGATTGCAGGTTCCACGTCTCCTGGGCGCCGGCCACGCCGCCGGTCAGTGCAATTCCGACGGATGCCGCCGTGCAAAGCAGGGTTTTTCTCATTGGTAGCCTCCCGATTGTTTTCGCATCTCGCCGACTTCTGCGGCGTAGCAGGCCGGACTTTGGCAGGTTCACGGCGCTCGCGGTAGACTTTTCTTACAGAATTACCCGGTTCCGGCGCAAAAAAGTTTCTTATATTGATGCACAAGTGAAATGATCGTGCGCTCCGGCCTTGAAGTCGGTAAGATTTCCTGACCAATTCGCGGGTGGGGCACGAATGGGTCAGATGCGCAAATCGCAGGCGATTCCGATGCCGTTTGCGGGCCGGGACGGCCCCATGCTTGATTAGCACCGGCTGCTTGCCTACTCTGACAAGAAGGGCCGGCGGGTGGCCCGGCCCGTGTGGCGCAGGTTCAGGGGGGAAAAGAAGGGATGATCTCCGAGGAAAAGCGCGATCCCGCGCCCTCGCTGCGCATGGCCGCAGGCGAGCGTCTTCGGATTCAGAACATCCTGCTGGGCATCATCGCCTTTGCGATCATCCTGTTCCTGCTGGTGCAGGCGCGGTTCCTGCTGATCTCTCTCGCCATTGCGATCATCCTGTTCTCGCTGACGTCAGATGCGATCAATTCCATCGCGCGGCTGCGCATCGGGTCGGTCCGGATCACCAACTGGGTGGCCAGCGTGGCGGCGGTGCTGCTGATCTCTACCGCGCTGCTGACGCTGTCTGGCGTGGTGCTGAGCCAGATCAACACGGTGCTGACGACGACGCTGGCCTATGCCGACCGGGCGCTGCCCGCGATTGCCGAACTGTTCCGCTGGCTGGGCGAGGATGTGGAGGCGGCGGTGCTGACCTCGATGCGCACGATCGAGGTGTCGGGCTATCTGCGCACCGCTGCCGGGCAGGCCGGAAACATGCTGTCGGCCACGGTGCTGGTCAGCCTGTTCGTGGGATTCCTGTTCGCGGAGCGTGTCTGGTTCTCGACCAAGCTGGAACGGCTGATGGGCGACCCCGAACAGGCCGAGCGGGTGGGCAACATCATCGGGTCGATCATGCGGCGGGTGAACCACTACCTGCTGGTGAAGACAGCCGTCAGCGCCGTGACAGGGGCGATGGTCTTTGGCGTGATGAAGGGGTTCGGGCTGGAACTGGCCGGGGCGATGGCGGTGCTGACCTTCATCTTCAACTTCATCCCCAACATCGGCTCCATCGTCGCCACGCTGCTGGTGGCGCTGGTCACCTATGTGCAGGCCGATGACCCGTCGCTGACGCTGATCGTCTTTGCCATCACGGCGGTGATCCAGTTCGTGAACGGCAACATCATCGACCCGATGCTGATGGGCAAGGCGCTGCGCCTGTCGTCATTCGGCATCATCATTTCGCTCGCCTTCTGGGGCGCGGTCTGGGGCGTTCCGGGGATGTTCCTGTCGGTGCCGATCATGGTGGCGCTGATGATCGCCTGCTCGCATATCCCGCCGCTGCGCCCCTTTGCGATCCTGCTGTCGCGCGAGGGCCTGCCGGATACCGAGGCCGACCGGCCCCGCCCGATCCCCGCCACACCGCCCGCCGCCGCCGCGCCCGCCGCCTTTCGACCGGCGGCAAAGACCCCGCGCCGGGCCGCCGCGGCACGGGCAAACCCGGAACCCGAGGCAACGCCCGGCGAGTGAGGGCGCCGCAGCCCCGCCACCCCAGGCATGAAAAAGGGCGCGGCCCGTGCAGGCCGCGCCCCCGTCCTTGCGTGGCGCCGATCAGTCGCTCAGCGCCGCGTCGGTGATCACATGGGTCCAGGCCCCCTCTGGCTCGCGCGTGATGACCGGGTCTTCGCCCGCGGCCAGCAGCGTCGCGACCGTGCGCTCGTAGTCGGCCGGGTCCAGCGCGCCTTCGGAACCGGCGGTCAGCAGCGCGACCTCGCCCATCATGCGGATCTGGTGCTGTTCGGTCTGCGCGCCGGTGTCATCGTATTCCAGCACGATCATCGCCGCATCCTCGGGGTTTTCCTCGGCCCATTTCCAGCCACGCATGCTGGCACGAACGAAGCGGGTCATGCGGTCCACGAAGTCCGGATCGTCCAGCCGGTCCTCCAGCACGTAAAGCCCGTCTTCCAGCGTGGCGACGCCCTGATCCTCATACTTGAAGGTGATCAGATCGTCCTCGGAAATGCCCGCGTCGATGACCTGCCAGTATTCGTTGTAGGTCATCGTGCTGATGCAGTCGGCCTGCCGCTGCAGCAGCGGATCGACGTTGAAGCCCTGACGCAGCACCTCGACGCCATCCTCACCGCCCTGGGTCGGGATGCCCAGCGTGCTCATCCAGCTCAGGAACGGGTATTCATTGCCAAAGAACCAGACACCCAGCGTGCGGCCGCGGAAATCCTCGGGCGATTCCACGCCGGTTTCGCGCAGGCAGGTCAGCATCATGCCAGACGACTTGAACGGCTGCGCGATGTTCACCAGCGGCAGCCCGCCCTCGCGCGCGGCCAGTGCGGCGGGCATCCATTCCACCATCACATCGGCCCCGCCGCCCGCCAGCACCTGCGGCGGCGCGATGTCCGGCCCGCCGGGGCGGATGGTGACGTTCAGCCCCTCTTCATCGTAATAGCCGTTCTCCAGCGCCACATAATAGCCTGCAAACTGGGCCTGCGTGACCCATTTCAGCTGCAGCGTCACATCGTCGGCCTGAGCCGCGCCGGTGGTCATCCCGGCCGCCAGCGCAGCGGTCAATATCTTCCTCATTCAGTCCTCCGTGTTGTTGGACCCGCGCTTCATGCGCGACCCCGTTGTGACGGGTGCCAGAAGGTCACCCATCGTTCCACAAGCGCGACGAGGCCATAGAAGGCCGACCCCGCAAGCGCCGCGACCGTAATCTCGGCCCAAACCATGTCCAGACCAAGGCGTCCCACCTCTGCCGAGATGCGAAAACCCATGCCGCGCGTAGGGGAGCCGAAGAATTCGGCAACGATAGCACCGATCAGTGCCAGCGTTGTCGAAATTTTCAGCCCATTGAAGATGAAGGGCATCGCCGCCGGCAGGCGCAGTTTCAGCAGCGTCTGCCAGTAGCTGGCGGAATAGGTCCGCATCAGGTCGCGCTGCATCGCATCCGCCGCGCGCAGCCCCTCGACCGTGTTGACCAGCACCGGAAAGAACACCATCGCCACCACCACGGCGGCCTTGGACTGCCAGTCGAAGCCGAACCACATCACCATGATCGGCGCGATCCCGATGATCGGCAGGGCAGCGACGAAATTGCCCACCGGCAACATGCCGCGGGTCAGGAACGGCGAGCGGTCGATCAGGATGGCGATCACGATGGCTGCGCTGCAGCCGATGGCGTAGCCCCTCAACGCCCCCTTCACGAAGGTCTGGTGAAAGTCGATCCACAGGATATGGGTCGAGGCCGCGAAGCGCACCGCGATGGCGGACGGGGCGGGCAGGATCACCCGCGGCACGGCCAGCGCGGTCACCACCACCTCCCACAGCCACAGAAGCGTCAGGCCAAAGACCACGGGTGCCGCCAGCCGCAGCGCCGCCCCCGCCCAGCCCGCCGCGCGTTCGGCCGCCAGCAGCGATACCAGCATCCAGGCCCCCAGCCAGACCGCGATGACGGCGGCCCAGAAGCCGCGCCCCGCCGCCCCGGAAAGCTCACGCGCCAGCGCCACCAGTTCCAGCCCCGCCAGCACCAGCGCCACGGCGATCAGCGCCAGCAGCGCCAGCCGCCGACGCGGCGCCGCAAGGCCCGGCAACCCCACGGCCACGCCAAAGATCAGCGCGCCCAGCAGCCAGACCAGCGCATCCAGACCCACCTGCCCCAGAGCCAGCGCCGCCACCACGGCCAGCGCCATCAGCCCCCGCTGCACCGCCCCCGGCCCAGCCAGCGCCCCGGTCATTGCGCCATCCCCATGCGCCGCAGCGTCATCCGCTGGATCAGCCCGATCAGCCCGACCATCAGCCCGGCCAGCACCGCCGCCCCGATCAGCGCCGACCAGATCTGTACCGTCTGCCCGTAATAGCTGCCCGCCAGCAGCCGCGCGCCCAGGCCAGCCACCGCCCCGGTCGGCAACTCGCCCACGATGGCACCGACCAGGCTGGCCGCGATTCCCACCTTCAGCGAGGCGAAGAGATAGGGCATCGACGACGGCCAGCGCAGCTTCCAGAACGCCTGTGCCCCGCTGGCATTGTAGGTGCGCAGCAGGTCCAGCTGCATGTGATCGGGCGCCCGCAGCCCCTTCACCATGCCGACGACGACCGGAAAGAACGACAGATAGGCCGAGATCATCGCCTTCGGCAGCAGCCCCGTCACCCCGACCGAGTTCAGCACGACGATGATCATCGGTGCGATGGCCAGGATCGGGATGGTCTGGCTGGCAATCGCCCAGGGCATCACGCTGGCATCCATCGCCCGGTTGTGCACGATCCCCACCGCCAGCAGGATGCCGGCCACGGTGCCGATGGCAAAGCCCAGCAGCGTGGCCGACATCGTGACCCAACCGTGATAGATCAGGCTGCGGTTCGACAGCGTGCCCGACTGAACCACCCCGCGGCGGGAATAGAGCTCCTCCACCACCGTCGAATTCCAGATCTCCACCGCCACCTGATGCGGCGCGGGCAGGCGCGGCCGGTCCTGCCGCATCGCATCCGCCGCCACCTCGGCGAACGTCACCTCGACGCCCGCCCGCGCGGCCTGATCGCGCGTCCATTGCGCGTTCAGCACCACGGCAAAGGCATACCACAGCGCCACGATCACGCCGACGATCACCAGCACCGGGCCGAGGTTACGCAAGGCCGCCCCCCGTTGCGGAAACCGCCGGGCAGCGAACGGCAGTGCCATACGGATGCTGGCAGGTTGCTGGCAGGTTGCTGGCAGCTTGCTGGCACCCGAAATCAGTCATCCTGATGCCCCGCCCGCAGCCCCTCGCGCACGCGGTGGGCGATCTCGATGAATTCGCGGCTGTCGCGGATATCCAGCGGGCGCTCGCGCGGCAGCGGGCTTTCGATCACGTCGGTGATCCGCCCCGGCCGGGGCGACATGACCACGATCCGGGTCGACAGATACACCGCCTCGGGGATGGAATGTGTAACGAATCCAATGGTCTTTCCCGTCGCCGCCCAGAGCCGCAGCAACTCCTCGTTCAGCCGGTCGCGCACGATCTCGTCCAGCGCGCCAAAGGGTTCGTCCATCAGCAGGATGTCGGCATCGAAGGCCAGCGCCCGCGCGATGCTCGCCCGCTGCTGCATCCCGCCCGAAAGCTGCCAGGGAAACTTGCCGCCAAACCCTTCCAGTTCAACAAGTTGCAGCACGTCCTTCACGCGCCGCTCCTGCTCCTCGCGGGAAAACCCCATGATCTCCAACGGCAGCTTGATGTTGCCCGCGATGGTGCGCCAGGGATAGAGGCCGGCCGCCTGAAAGACGTAACCGTAAGCTCTTGATCTGCGGGCTTCTTCGGCGGTCATGCCGTTCACCGTCAACGTGCCCCCGGTGGGCTGTTCCAGCGCCGCCACGCAGCGCAGGAACGTCGTCTTGCCGCAGCCCGACGGCCCGATGAAGCTGACGAAATCGCCCTTGGAAATCGACAGGTTCACGTCCTTCAACGCATGAACCGGCCCGTCCGCGGTCTGGAACGTCAGTTCCAGACTGCGTGCCTCGATCACCGCCTGAGCAGGCGCGGCGTCCTTCATCACACCCCGCTCGCCGGGATGCCCGACCGTTCCACCGGGCGCGGCGCGGTCAGGTCCTTCCACGCGCTCAGCGCCCGGCTCACGGCCCCGTTCGGCTCGCGCCCGACGAATTCGCCATGGCCTTCCTGCCCCCGGATCTCGCCGTCGTGCACCGCCACGCGCCCCCGCGTCAGGGTGAATCGCGGCAGGCCCTTCACCTTCTGCCCCTCGAACACGTTGTAATCTATGGCGGATTGCTGGGTGCTGGCGCTGATGGTCTTTTCCTTTGCCGGATCCCAGACCACCAGATCGGCATCCGCGCCCACCGCGACCGCCCCCTTGCGCGGGTAAAGGCCGAAGATCTTGGCCGCATTGGTCGAAGTCGCCGCCACGAATTCGTTCATCGTCAACCGCCCGGTGTTCACGCCATGGGTCCAGAGCATCGGCATCCGGTCCTCCAGCCCCCCGGTCCCGTTCGGGATCTTGGTGAAATCGCCGACGCCATAGCGTTTCTGGTCGGTGGTGAAGGCGCAATGGTCCGTCGCCACCACCGACAGGCCGCCCGCCTGCAACCCGGCCCACAGGCTGTCCTGATGCGCCTTGTTACGGAACGGCGGCGACATCACGCGCCGCGCGGCATGGTCCCAGTCGGCGTTGAAATACTCGGACTCGTCCAGCGTCAGGTGCTGGATCAGCGGCTCTCCCCAGACCCGCTTGCCGGCCTGACGCGCGCGGCGGATCGCCTCGTGGCTCTCCTCGCAAGAGGTATGGACGACGTAAAGCGGCACGCCCGCCATGTCGGCGATCATGATGGCGCGATTGGTGGCCTCGCCCTCGACCTGCGCGGGGCGCGAATAGGCATGCGCCTCGGGTCCCGTGTTCCCCTCACGCAGCAGGCGGGCCGACAGTTCCGCCACCACGTCGCCATTCTCGGCATGGACCATGGCGATGGCGCCCAGTTCGCGCAGCCGCTGGAAGCTGGCGAACAGCTCATCGTCGTTCACCATCAGCGCGCCCTTGTAGGCCATGAAATGCTTGAAGCTGGTGATGCCCTTGTCCACCACCTTGGGCATCTCGTCGAAGACCTGCTCGCCCCACCAGGTGATGGCCATGTGATAGGAATAGTCGCAATGCGCCCGGCCGGACTTGTTCGACCACATGTCCAGCGCATCCAGCAGCCCCTGTCCGGGGCTGGGCAGCGCGAAGTCGATCACCATGGTCGTGCCGCCCGACAGCGCCGCGCGGGTGCCGGATTCGAAATCGTCGGCCGAATAGGTGCCCATGAAGGGCATCTCCAGATGCGTATGCGGATCGATCCCGCCGGGCATCACGTAGCAGCCGGTGGCGTCGAGTTCCTCGTCGCCCGTCAGGTTCCCCCCGATCTGGACGATCTTCCCGCCGTCGATCAGCACGTCGGCCTTGTAGGTCAGGTCATGCGTGACGATGGTGCCGTTTCGTATGACGGTGGTCATGGCTCAATCTCCCTGTTCGTCCGGGCGAGTCTCCGTCGCCCGTTGTTCATTTGCTTCTTATCCCGCGACGCCGATGCCTCACAACCGGGCGCGGCTGGCCTCACGCCACCACCTCCGCCGTTTCCAGCACGGCATGCAGCAGCACATTCGCGCCCGCGGCGGCCCAGTCCCGCGTGATTTCCTCGGCCTCGTTGTGGCTCAGCCCGTCCACGCAGGGGCAGAAGATCATCGCCGTGGGCGCCACGCGGTTGATCCAGCAGGCGTCATGGCCCGCGCCGCTGACGATGTCGCGGTGGCTGTATCCCAGCCGGTCGGCGGCGCGGCGCACCGCATCGACGCAGCCCTCGTCGAATGCGGGCGGGTCGAACTGGCCGACAAGCTGGCTTTCGAACGTGCAGCCGAGCGCCTCGCACACACCCGGCGCGCGCTCCTGCAACTCCCGCTCCATCGCCTGCAACACGTCGATCAGGTGGCTGCGGAAATCGATGGTAAAGACGACGCGGCCGGGGATGATGTTGCGGCTGTTGGGATGGACGTCGATGTGCCCGATGGCGCCGACCGCGTTCGGCTGGTGCTTCATCGCGATCTCGTGGACCAGTTCGGTGATCTGCGCCAGCCCCCTGCCCGCGTTGCGGCGCATCGGCATCGGCGTCGATCCGGTGTGGCTTTCCTTGCCGGTGACGGTGCATTCGATCCAGCGCAGCCCCTGGCCGTGGGTGACGACGCCGATATCCTTGCCCTCGGCCTCCAGGATCGGCCCCTGTTCGATGTGCAACTCGAAAAAGGCCTTCATCTTCCGCGCGCCCACTTCCTCATCGCCCAGCCAGCCAATGCGGCTCAACTCGTCGCCGAAGCGCTTGCCCTCGGCGTCCCGCCGGTCATAGGCCCAGTCCTGATCCAGCACGCCGGCAAAGACGCCTGACGCGAGCATGGCCGGGGCAAAGCGCGTCCCCTCCTCGTTGGTCCAGTTCGTCACCACGATTGGGTGCTTCGTGCGCAGGCCCAGGTCGCGCATCGACCGGATCACCTCCAGCCCGCCAAGCACGCCCAGCACGCCGTCGTATTTCCCGCCCGTGGGCTGGGTATCCAGATGGCTGCCCATATAGACCGGCAGCGCATCGGGGTCGGTGCCCGGAAATTCGGCGAACATCGTGCCCATGCGGTCCACCTTCACCGTGCCGCCCGCCTCCTCGCACCACCTCTGGAACAGCGCGCGGCCCTCGGCATCGGCGTCGGTCAGCGTCTGGCGGTTGTTGCCCCCCGCGATTCCGGGGCCGATCTGCGCCATCTCCATCAGGCTGTCCCACAGCCGGTCGGCATCGACCCTCATGTTCTCCGCAGGCGCCGCCATCCCATCCCCCGATTCACGATTTGGCATTCTGACCGACTGGTCAGCGCGAAGGCTACACCGTCATGGTCGGGGGTCAACCGGTATCAGGCGGGGCGGGCGGCGGGCAGGATGTGGTCCTCGATCAGGGTCATCAGATCGCCGAAATAGCCGCCCGACCGGGCGGGCAACGTGGGGTCCGAGGTTATCACGATGCTCACCTCGCGCTCGGGCGCCAGGCAGATCACCTGCCCGCCATAGCCGCGCGCCAGCGCGATGGGCGTGCCGTCGCGGCGGCCCAGGAACCAGCCATAGCCGTAATCGAGCCGCGAGAAGGGCGAGCGGGTGCGCGGCGTCAGCGCCGCCGCCATCCAGCCGTCGCTCAGCACCTGCGTGCCGTTCCAGCGCCCGCCCAGCCGCGACATCTCGGCAAAGCGCAGCATCGCCATCGGCGACAGCGCCATCTCGTTCCCGCCCAGAAAGAACCCCTGCGGATCGCGGGTCCAGGGCGGCACCTCGATCCCCAGCGGGCGGCCCAGCCAGTCGCGCGTCAGCGACAGCAGGCTCTCGCCCGTCACCCGCGCCAGCACCGCGCCCAGGATGTGGAAACTTCCGGTGGAATAAAGCATGCCAGCCCCCGGCTCCGCCACGAAGGGACGCGCCAGCGCATCGGCCACCCAGTTCCGGCTGGAGACCCAGCCGCCGTAATTCGCGCCCGATGTCCGCTCCAGCCCCGCCTGCATCGTCACCAGATGTTCCAGCGTCAGCCGGCCCGCGCGGGGGTCGGCGCCGGCGGGCAGCAGGCCGGGGGCCAGATCGGCGATGGTGGCGTCAAGCCCCGGCACCGCGCCCCGGTCGATGGCCGCGCCCAGAACCCCGGCCACGATGGTCTTCGACACCGATTTCACGTTCACCGCCCGGTCCAGCGCCGGGCCGCGCAGCGCCTCGGCCACCACGACCTCGCCGCGATGCGAGACGACGATTCCGCGCATCTGCTCCAGCGCGCGGGCGGCATCGACGACGACGCCCCAGTCGGCGTGCTGCGCCCGCAGGGGCAGAGCGCCCAGAAGGACTGCCGCCGCCCCGCCTGCCAGAACCGATCTTCGCGTCGTCATCCCCTGCCCCCGTCGCCTGCCGCCGATCAGGGTTTAGCGCCGGGGCGCGCGTCGCACACGCCCCGCTGGATCACGTCTGCACTACCCGCGCGTCAGGCGGCAACTGGCGCCGCGATGTCGCGCGATTTAGCAAGCGCCCTGCGCGGAAAGACCGCGAAGAGCGGCCCGGGCGGCGCTTGCCCTCGGTCAATAACCCCTCGCCACGACAGCTTTGGTCGAAGGAGTGAAGCTTCCGTAACCGAAGCTTCGGTCGGCCCGCTCTCTGTGGAGGGCCAATGGCAAGATTCAGTTCTGGCAAGGGAAGGCTTCAGTCAACGCTATGGCGATGGCTGTTGTGTAATCCATGCCCCAGCGCTCAGGTTTTTCCCTTGCCCAATCTACAAAGGCCTGTGCCCCAGCTCGATTTGAAGGCATGCTTCCCATTAGTACTTCCGGCGCAGGACTGTAACCGAAGCGCAGACTGTCGCAGTGAAGACCCAATGCAAAATGAATACCCGAGATCAATCCTGCGCAGTACGTTCCCGGAATATTGGCAGAGCGGCTACCTCCAGCCACTTCCTCACAACTCTCAAAAATCTCAAGCACAGTCGGTGGCCTTGCTACTTGCTGCGCGTTTGCATCGCTGCCATGCATAACGGTGAGCGCCACTACGGCAACCGCCGAAAGCCATCTTCGATTATTGCTCAAGGTAGTCTCCTCGGCATGTCTAGTCGCTCCCTACCCCAACCCCTTCAACACATCCCCCCGCGTGTCGATATATGCATTTTCCAAGATCATCACCGGCGACACGGCGATGATGTCGCCCGCCGTGCGGATCAGCAAGCCTTTCTCGGAACACTCGACGATTACCGCAAAGGCCCGCTTGGTCGGCTCACCAGCCATCGGTTCCAACTCCACCTCGCCGGTCAGTCCCAGGTTGCGGATGTCGATGATATGCTGCAGCCCCTTCAGAGAGTGCAGCTCCTTCGCGGCATAGGTTTCCAAACTGCGCGTCGCACACGCCCCGCTGGATCACGTCTGCTCTACCTGCGCGTCAGGCCGCAACCGGCGCCACAATGTCGCGCACCGCGCCGCTGACCCGCACGCTGTCGCCGGGCCGGCCCGTCACCTCCACCTCGATGCGCGAGGGCGCGCCCATGTCCTCGCCCTGCCGGATGGTGAAGCGCCCGCCACCCTTGAGCGCCGGCCAGCCCAGATCGACCAGCGCGCCGCCCAGCGCCGCGGCCGCCGCCCCGGTCGCCGGATCCTCGACCACGCCGCCGATGGCGAAGGCGTTGCGCGACGCGAATTCGGTGTCGGACAGGATGGTCAGCAGGCTTATGGTGGTCAGGCCCTCGGCCTCCATCAGCGCGCGCAGCGCGTCGAAGTCATAGGCCATCTGGCGCAGCCGCGCCCGGTCTCGCAGAGCCAGCACCGCATGACGCACCCCCGCAAAGGCCAGCCGAGGCGGCAGGCGCGGGTCGAGGTCGCCCCCGGTCAGGTCGAACAGCGCCATCAGCCGGGCCTGAAGCGCCGCGTCCAGCGGTTCCGACCATGTGGCGGGCGATTGCAGGCTGGCCTGCCAGCCCCCGGCCCCCTGCCGCGCGGTCACCGAGATCCGGCCCTGCGACAGGCTCAGCCCATAGCTGCCCGCGCCGAACCGCCGCCCCAGAGCGGCCCCCAGCGCAATCGTCGCATGGCCGCAAAAGGCGACCTCGCCCTCGGGCGAGAAATAGCGCACCTGCCAGCCATCCGCCTCGGGCGCGGCAAAGGCGGTTTCGGAATAGCCGATCTCACGCGCCACCCGCTGCATCTCGCCGGGATCGGGCAGGCGATCGGCGATCACCACGCCAGCCGGGTTGCCGCCCGTATCGCCCGTCGCAAAGGCCGATATCCGTTCTGGTTGCATCTGCGTTTCCTTTCGCTTGGTCGGGCCAGGATACCAGCCCCCGATCTAGCAGGGAAACGAATGGTTATGCTTGGAATCATCAAGCAACGTGATTCTTCAACACCAGCGATGCGTGAGCAAACCTTTCCCTGCGGTTAACGCCGCCGGGAAGTTCGTTCCATATCAGACAGTTGAGATTCTGCTCACGCGTGAGCAGCCGTGATCAGTCCAGGGTCTTCAAGACATCCCCCAGCGTGCCGATCAGCGTGTCGATATGCGCCTTTTCCACGATCAGCGGCGGCGACATGGCGATGATGTCGCCCGTGGTGCGGATCAGCACGCCCTTTTCGAAACACTCGACAAAGGCCGCAAAGGCCCGCTTGGTCGGCTCCCCCGCCATCGGCTCCAGCTCCACCGCGCCGATCAGGCCCAGGTTGCGGATATCGATGACATGCGGCAGCCCCTTCAGGGAATGCAGCGCCTCCTGCCAATAGGGCGCGATCTCGGCCGCACGCTCGAACAGCCCCTCCTCGGCATAGGTTTCCAGGCTGGCGAGGCCCGCCGCGCTGGCGATCGGGTTGCCGGAATAGGTGTAGCCGTGGAACAGCTCGATCATATGCTCCGGCCCGGTCATGAAGGCGTCGTGGATCGCGGACGACGTCAGCACCGCCCCCATCGGGATCACCCCGTTGGTCAGCCCCTTGGCGCAGGTGATCATGTCGGGCAGGACGTCGAAATACTGCGACGCGAAGGGCGCGCCGAGGCGGCCGAAGCCGGTGATCACCTCGTCAAAGATCAGCAGGATGCCGTGCTTTGCGGTAATCTCGCGCAGGCGCTGCAGGTAGCCCTTTGGCGGCAGGATCACGCCGGTCGATCCGGCGACGGGTTCCACGATCACGGCGGCCACGGTTTCGGGGCCGTGCAGCGCCACGATCCGCTCCAGCTCGTCCGCCAGTTCCGCGCCGTGTTCCGGCTGGCCCTTGGCATAGGCGTTCTTTGCCGGCAGGTGGGTATGCGGCAGGTGATCGACGCCGGTCAGCAGGTTGCCGAAGAACTTGCGATTGTTGACGATGCCGCCGACGGAGATGCCGCCGAAGTTCACCCCGTGATAGCCACGCTCGCGCCCGATCAGCCGGGTGCGCGTGCCCTCTCCCCGCGCACGGTGATAGGCGATGGCGATCTTCAGCGCGGTTTCCACCGCCTCGGACCCGGAATTGGTGTAGAAGGCGTGGTCGATCCCCTCGGGCGCCAGGCCCACAAGCCGGTTGGCCAGTTCGAACGCCTTTGGGTGGCCCATCTGAAAGGCCGGCGCATAGTCCAGTTCCGCCGCCTGCTTCTGGATCGCCTCGGTGATCCTCGGCCGGCAGTGGCCGGCGTTGCAGCACCACAGACCCGCCGTGCCATCCAGCACCTGCCGGCCGTCGGCGGCGGTGAAATGCATGTCCTTCGCGGCGACCAGCATGCGCGGGGCCTTCTTGAACTGCCGGTTCGCGGTGAACGGCATCCAGAAGGCGTTCAGGTCGTTCGGGGCCACGTTGCGATCAAGCGCCATCGGTATCTCCAATTTCAGGGGTCAATCGCAGGGCCTTGGGGCCGGTGCGGGGTGGACCATGGGGCGGCCGGCAAGCTATCAGAGCGGCAAGGCCAGTCAAGGACATGCGGGATGGTGGACAAGGGCTTCGCGGTGGGGCGGAAATGACGGAGCGCCGGCGCCGGCGGCGCGCCCATGCCCGAATGGAGAACTGCGCCGCGATCATGGAGGCGGCGCTGGACGTGTTTTCCACCCACGGCTTTCGCGGCGCCACGCTGGACCAGATCGCCGAGGCGGCGCAGATCTCCAAGCCGCTGGTGCTTTACTACTTCCCGTCCAAGGAGGCGATCCACGCCGAACTGCTGGACGAGTTGCTGGACACTTGGCTGAACCCGCTGCGCGACCTGAACCCCGACGGCGACCCGATCACCGAGATCATCACCTACGTCCGCCGAAAGCTGCACCTGAGCCGGGATTTCCCGCGCGAAAGCCGGCTCTTCGCCAACGAGGTGATGCAGGGCGCGCCCCGGCTGGCGCCGGTGATCCGTGACGATCTGAAACCGCTGGTGGACGAGAAGGTGGCAGTGATCCGGGGCTGGATCGAGGCGGGAAAGATCGCGCCGGTCGATCCCTATCACCTGATCTTCTCCGTCTGGGCGCTGACCCAGCATTATGCCGATTTCGACATGCAGGTGCGCGCCGTTCTGGGGCCTGACGTGGCGAACCCCTATCCCGACGCGCTGGCCTATCTGGAAACGCTCTATCGCAAGATGCTGGCGGTCTGACCCGGCAGTGTCGGATCGGGCGGGGAAAACCCCGCCCGATACCCTGTCAACCGACCGGGTTGATGTCGTCGATGAAGGTCAGCATGTCCACCATGGTGAAGGTGTCGGCATCGGCGCGCGGAAGTTCCGGCTTCCAGTTCCGCCGCTGCCACAGGAACGACCCGTGATCGCCATGCACCATACCCAGGAAGGTTTCCGCGACGATGTTCGATCCGACCGGGCCGAGGCGCTGGCCCTGATGGATCATCTCGGCTTCCTTCAGGATGTAGTACCACAGCGGCGTGGCCTTGTGCAGGCCGTGGGTCGCCGCCGCCGAGCCATCGGAACCGGCCGACAAGTCGGTCTCGGACAACTGATCCACCCCCATCGCCTTGGCCACCGACTGACCCGAGGGCAGGCCGAGCTGCACGCCGCGGCGCAGGTTGCGGAAGGGCAGCATCAGCATTGCATCAGGTGTACCCTCGGGAAAACCGGGCAGGCGGTGCAGGCTGGGCGTCAGCATCGGGTTGATCAGGCGGGTGTCGTTGAACTCGAATCCCGGTGCGTCCGGGGTTCCGAAATCGTAGAACCGGCGCCAGTCCACCACCCAGTTCGACGGCAGCGTGCGCATCGGCGGAGGAAAGTTGTCAGGGTCCTGACCCGGCATCACTAGCTTTTTTTTGTCGAGACTTGGATCATTCACACGCTCACCAACAATCCCGCCGGACAGATTGCTGAAGTAGAACAAGTTCGCCAGCGTGCCGCTGGCCACGCCGCCGGGCCGGAAGATGCGGTTGTGGCTGTAGTCCTCGCGCACCTGCGCATGCCCCAGACGGAAGGCTGCGGCCGAGAATTCCACCGGCATGTAGGGGCGCGTGCGGAAGCGGTAGAACTGCCGTCCGCGATGCTTGATTCTGTTCACCAGCCCCGGCTCGGTCAGCCGCTCGACATAGTCGTAGAGCACGATCCACTGGTAGTGCCAGGTCGCCAGCCGCTTCGCCTCGGTGTAAAGCGCGCGCGCATCGCCCTTGTAGCCCTTGTCGCGCAGCCAGGCCACGATGGCGTTGTGGAACTTCAGGAACGCCAGATGGGTCTGAGCCACCATCAGGTTCTCATCGTTGCGATGATCGCCGATCAGCGCGCTCCCGTCGGCAGGATCGCGCGGCAGGTCGTTGGCCATCTCGGCCACCTGCCCGCCCGCGAGATCGGACGAGGCCGCGGCCACGCCGAGCACCAGCTCCGGGCCCACGGCGCCGGTGGCTGGATCAGTCACGTAAAGCTCGGGGTTGGTCTCCGGCCCGGCGCCGTAGACCGAGTCGAGATCGAGCGCAGGAGTACGGAAATTCTCGGTCGACAGCAGATCGCCCTGCTGCACCGCAAGCTCCGTCCGATCCAGCGTGATGTCGTGATCGACGAACTGGCCGAAATAAGTGAAGCCCGCCGGAATATGGGGATTGTCCCCCGCCTTGGAGGACGGGTCGCCGTCGAGCATCGCCCCTGCCAGATCCTCCAGCGCGCTGTCGGGCACCTCCAGCGCCGGCTGGAACGGGAACATCCGGCCGAACTTGCCCGGATCGCCATGCCCGCTCAGCGCCTCGATCGAGGCACGCGACATCGGCCGCGCGGTCTGGCCGTGGTGATACCGATCTGATGTCTTCTTGCCGACGGAAATTGAAGCTGGCTTGTTCATTCGATGACTCCGTTGAAATGGGCTGCGCCGAAGGGCGGGGCCGGAAAGGCACCGCCATGCGCAAACTTGAAAGTCGCCCGGCAAAAACGCCGGCCAGATGACCATAGCCCGACTCGGCCGGTCACTTGCGTGAATCCACCGTGAAATCGCCGGCCCCGCCGGGGGCCGGCCCTGAATGCCCCGCCCTGGGTCGGTCTACTCCGCCGCGCGGGCCATCGGATTGTTCGGATGCGTGGTCCAGTTGGCGTAATCGCCCACCACCTGCCCGGTGCGCGGGTCGGTCGCGCCGTTGGGCAACTGCTCCATCGTGATGCAATCCTCCACCGGGCAGACGTTGACGCACAGGTTGCAGGCCACGCATTCGGCGTCGATCACCTCGAACACCCGGTCGGGCGACATGGAAATCGCCTGATGGCTGGTATCCTCGCACGCCGCATAGCAGCGGCCGCATTTGATGCAGGCGTCCTGATCGATGCGGGCCTTGGTGACGTAGTTCAGGTTCAGATACTGCCAGTCGGTGACATTCGGCACCGCGCGGCCAACCAGGTCATCGACCGTCATCCCCTTCTCGTCCAGATACTGCGACAGGCCCGAGATCATCTCCTGCACGATCTTGAAGCCATAGGTCATCGCCGCCGTGCAGACCTGCACGTTGCCCGCCCCCAGCGCCATGAACTCTGCCGCATCCCGCCATGTCGTCACGCCGCCGATGCCGCTGATCGGCAGGCCCCGCGTCTCGGCGCTGCGCGCGATCTCGGCCACCATGTTCAGCGCGATGGGCTTCACCGCCGGGCCGCAATAGCCGCCATGCGCGCCCTTGCCGTCGATCATCGGCTCGGGGCTGAACAGATCCAGATCGACCGAGGTGATGGAGTTGATTGTATTGATCAGCGACACCGCATCCGCCCCGCCGCGTTTCGCCGCCTCCGCCGGTTTGCGGATGTCGGTGACGTTCGGTGTCAGCTTCACGATGCAGGGCATGCGGGAATGCTGCTTCACCCAGCGCGTCACCATCTCGATATACTCCGGCACCTGCCCCACGGCAGACCCCATGCCGCGCTCGCTCATCCCGTGCGGGCAGCCGAAGTTCAGCTCCACCCCGTCGGCCTCGGTCTCCTCCACCACCTTCAGGATCGCCTTCCAGCTTTCCTCGTCGCAGGGCACCATCAGGCTGACGACCATCGCCCGGTCGGGCCAGTCGCGCTTTACCCGCTTGATCTCCTGCAGGTTCACCTGCAGCGGCCGGTCGGTGATCAGTTCGATGTTGTTCAGTCCCAGAAGCCGCCGGTCCGCGCCCCAGACCGCGCCATAACGCGGGCCGTTGACGTTGACGATGGGCGGCCCCTCGGACCCCAAGGTCTTCCAGACCACCCCGCCCCAGCCCGCCTTGAAGGCGCGGACCACGTTGTATTCCTTGTCCGTCGGCGGCGCGCTGGCCAGCCAGAACGGATTGGGGGATTTGATGCCGATGAAATCGGTGGCGAGGCTGGCCATGGCGTCTCCTCTGTTTCGGGCGGGTCTGCGCCCGCCCGGTCTGTTATGTGCCGTCGGCCCGTCAGGACCGCATCAGAACCTTGCTCGAATCGACCGCTGCGGCGATCTGCTGGAACGCCGCCTGCTGCGGCGCGGTCGTTGCGGATCGCAGCAGGACTGTCCGCGTCTCCTCGATGATCTGCACGGCAGCGGCATTCGCCGCCGCCCGCCGCGCGGGGTCGATGGGTCGCAGCGGGCGCGACCGCCCCGGCGTCGTCACGCTGGGCAGGGTGGCGGCCTGGTTCTGCCGCGTCACCGCCTCCAGCCGTGCCGCCGCCTGCAGGATCGCGGTGCGCGAGGCGCCGAACACCTCGTCCTGCGGAATGACCGCCGCAGCCCGCACATAGCCCTCGCTCAGGCAGTCGATGTGGTATTCGCGGGCGGTCTCTGCCTCGCACTGGCGCCAGATCTCCTGCAGGCGCTGCACGATCATCGTCGTCATCGCCCCGGCCATCGTGGCGCGGACGCCAAAGCTGGTGCCGCGGTCGTCATCATCGTCGCGGTAGCCCGCCGCCACACCCGCGCCGACCCCCAAACCGACCGAGGTGGCGGTTCCCGTCTGCTGCCCGTCTGTCTGGCAGGCGACCAGCGCAAAGCTGGCCACGACCAGCCCCACCGCCGCACGACCGCCCCTCACCGGTCTGTCGGGGTTGGCGTCCCCGCCTTTCCTGCCTTTGCCTCGGTGATCTCGAATGGACGATTTGCCCCGCCCCGGCGCTTAGCCCTGAAGTGTCGCATCGATGTCCTCCGCTGCGTCGCGGCCTTCTGCCACAGCAGTTACCGTAAGGTCATCACCCCCCGTCGCGCAATCGCCGCCCGCCCAAACATTTGCGAGCCCCGTGCGCCCGGCCCCGGTGACGGCGATCTTGCCGCCTTCGATCCGCAACCCAGCGGGCGCGCCATCAAGTGTCTGACCTATAGCCTTGAACAACTGGTCGGCACGCAGCCGGAATGTCTGGTCGGTCAGGCGCAGCCCGTCCGGCCCGTCCTCGGTATAGGCGAACTCCACCTCTGCCACGGCGCCGTTGCCATGCACGGCCACCGGGGCCGCGTTGGTCACGATCTTCACCCCCGCCTGCGCGGCATGGTCCTGCTCGTATCCGCTGGCCCCCATCCGGTCACGGCCCCGGCGATAGACGATGGTGACATTCTCGGCCCCCAGCAGTTTCGACTGCACCGCCGCATCCACCGCCGTCATGCCGCCGCCGATCACCACCACGTCGCGCCCCACCGGCAGGGTGGCCTTGTCCGCCGCCTGCCGCAGATCGGCGATGAAATCGACCGCATCGCGCACATTCTCCGCATCCTCGCCGGGCGCGCGCAGGGCGTTCACCCCGCCAAGGCCCATGCCCAGAAACACCGCGTCGAAATCCGACCGCAGTTCCTCCAGCGTGATGTCGCGGCCTAGCGCGCGGCCGTTTTCGATGGTGATGCCGCCGATCTTCAGCAGCCAGTCCACCTCGGCCTGCGCGAAATCGCCGGTGGACTTGTAGGCGGCGATGCCGAACTCGTTCAGCCCGCCGGGCTTCGGCCGCGCCTCGAAGATCACCACGTCATGGCCCTTCATCGCCAGCCGGTGCGCGCAGGCCAGACCCGCCGGCCCGGCGCCGACGACCGCGATGCGCTTTCCGGTCGGGGTCGCGCGGGTAAAGGGATGCACCCCCTGCCCCATCAGCGTGTCGGTGGCGTAGCGCTGCAGCCGTCCGATCTCCACCGGCTTGCCCTCGGCGGCCTCGCGCACACAGGCTTCCTCGCACAGCGTCTCGGTCGGGCAGACCCGGGCGCACATGCCGCCCAGGATGTTCTGGTCCCAGATCGTGCGCGCCGCGGCCTCGGGCGTGCCGGTCGCGATCTGGCGGATGAACAGCGGGATGTCGATGGCCGTCGGGCAGGCCGTGACGCAGGGCGCGTCATGGCAGAAATAGCAGCGGTCGGCCGCGACCCGCGCCTCATGCACATCGAAGGGGGGCTCGATATCCGCGAAATTCTCGGCAATCACCTCGGCGGGCAGGCGCCCCGGCACCACACCGGGCGTCAACTGGCTATTCGACAAGGACCTCTCCCCTCCATTCACCACCCGCGAAAGCTGCCACAGCGCCATTTCTTTATCAAATGGTAAATATACACTTACCGCGAGATCTGCGGGGTGCTGCCGAGTTGGGCGTTTTGCTTGGCTGCGGTCAGGGCGAAGCTGTGCTTTTCACCGAATTGCGCTTGCCCTATACACGGCTGAGCCCTAAGGCCGGGAACCCGGCTGACGAACGGACAAGACCGCAGGGACGGAGCGAGGACCGAATGAGCAAAGACCGCAACGAGGCCGACGTGGCCTTCATCCAGGCGCTCGCAGAACTTCTGAACCGCAACGAGCTGACGGAGTTGGCGGTTAAGCGCGAATACGGCGAGAATGACCGGCTGGATGTCCGGGTGTCGAAACAGGTCGCCCCTGTCGTCTTCGCGGCGCCGTCCGCCCCTGCCGCCCAGCCCGCCGCGCCGGCCCAGACCGCCCCCGCCGCGCCGAGCGCCCGCCCGGCCGAGGATGCGGGCGACCCCGCCCAGCATCCCGGCGCCGTGACCTCGCCCATGGTCGGCACCTGCTACCTTGCCGCGGAACCGGGCGCGGACCCCTTCGTCGCCATCGGCGCGCAGGTAAAGGAAGGCCAGACCCTGCTGATCATCGAGGCTATGAAGACGATGAACCAGATCCCCGCACCCCGCAGCGGCACGGTGAAGCGCATTCTGGTCACTGACGGCAGCCCGGTTGAGTACGGCGCGCCGCTGATGATCATCGAATAGGCAGCGCGATGTTCGAGAAGATCCTGATCGCGAACCGGGGCGAAATCGCCCTGCGCGTGATCCGCGCCTGCCGCGAGATGGGCATCCGCTCGGTCGCCGTCCATTCCACCGCTGACAGCGACGCGATGCATGTCCGCATGGCCGACGAGGCGATCTGCATCGGCCCGCCCCCGTCGTCGGACAGCTACCTGTCGATTCCCGCGATCATCTCGGCCTGCGAGATCTCAGGCGCCGAGGCGATCCACCCCGGCTATGGCTTCCTGTCGGAGAACGCGAATTTCGTGCAGGTGGTCGAGGATCACGACCTGACCTTCATCGGCCCCAGCGCCGAACATATCCGCATGATGGGCGACAAGATCACCGCCAAGGAGACGATGAAGGCCCTTGGCGTGCCCTGCGTGCCCGGATCGGACGGCGGCGTGCCCGACGTGGCGGTGGCGCAGAAGGTCGCGGCCGAAATCGGCTATCCGGTGATCGTGAAGGCCACGGCCGGCGGCGGCGGGCGCGGCATGAAGCTGGCGCTGACGGCGGCGGACATGGAAAGCGCATTCCGCACCGCGCGGGCCGAGGCCAAGGCCGCCTTTGGCAATGACGAGGTCTATATCGAGAAGTACCTCGGCCGTCCGCGCCACATCGAGATCCAGGTCTTTGGCGACGGCAAGGGCGGCGCGGTGCATCTGGGCGAACGCGACTGCTCGCTTCAGCGCCGCCACCAGAAGGTGCTGGAAGAGGCCCCCGGCCCTGCAATCGACACTGAGACCCGCGCCCGGATCGGCAAGATCTGCGCCGACGCTGTGGCCCGCATCGGCTATCGCGGCGCCGGCACCATCGAATTCCTGTTCGAGGATGGCGAGTTCTACTTCATCGAGATGAATACCCGGCTGCAGGTGGAACACCCCGTGACCGAGGCGATATTCGGTGTCGATCTGGTGCGCGAGCAGATCCGCGTGGCGTCGGGCATGCCCATGTCATTCGGTCAGGACGACCTGACGCTTTACGGCCACGCCATCGAAGTGCGGATCAACGCCGAAAAGCTGCCGAACTTCTCGCCCTGCCCCGGACTGGTCAACACCTTCCACGCCCCCGGCGGCCTTGGCGTGCGGATGGATTCGGCGCTGTATGGCGGCTACCGCATCCCGCCCTATTACGACAGCCTGATCGCCAAGCTGATCGTCCACGGCCGCGACCGGCCCGAGGCGCTGGCCCGGCTGCGCCGCGCGCTGGGAGAGCTGATCGTGGACGGGGTGGACACCACAGTGCCGCTGTTCCACGCGCTTCTGGCGGAACCCGACATCCAGCGCGGCGACTACAACATCCACTGGCTGGAGAAGTGGCTGGCCGAGAACGTCGGATGAGCCGTTTCCGCCTGATCGACCCGACGCATCCGTTCTTTGCAGAACCCTGGCGGCGCTGGCTGACGGTGGCGCTGCCCGCGCTCTGGGCGGTGTGGGAAGCGGTGAACCTGCAATGGATCTGGGCCGGCGTCTTTGGCGCGCTGGCGATCTATGCCTTCGGTGCGCTGATCCTGCGCTATCCCAAGGACGATGCCCCGAAGAACGGCACGCCGGGAAACGGCGACTGACCGGGGCGCCGCGCCCTCAGCCTTCCAGCAGCGCCGTGATCTCTGCGGCCAGCGCGCGCACCTCTGCCGCCGCCGCACCGGGCCGGGGGGATTCCAGCGCGCCCAGCCCCTCGCCCAGGGTCTGGGCATAGACCACGCGGTTGGCGAGCTGGCTTTCCGCCAGCCCCGATTCCATCCCGGCGGCGGCCTCTGCCACCTCGGCCCCCAGCCTTGTGCCGGCGCGGGCGCGGTTCAGCACCACCGTGCAGGGCTTGTTCTCGCGCCGGGCCAGATCCAGCACCCCCTCGGTCGCCCACAGATCGACGTGGCTGCTGGCCACCGGCACCAGCACCAGATCGGCCTCGCGCAGCGCCGGGCGCAGGTCGGCATCGACCTTGGGCGGCGTATCGACGATCACGTAATCCACCTGCCGCCGCAGCTTTTCACACTCATAAGACACGCCCCAGGCCGAGGCGGTGGAGAACTCGGGCATCGCCCGGTTCAGATCGCGCCGGGTCATGAACCAGCGGCCCAGCGATCCCTGCGGGTCGGTATCCAGCAGCGCCACCGTGCGGCCCTGCGACAGGAACGCCACCGCAAGGTTCACCGCAAGCGTGGTCTTGCCCGACCCGCCCTTCTGCTGCGCCACCGTGATCACCCGACCTGCCATACCTGCCCCTTTCGCACCCGGCCCCCGGAGCCGCCCATGCCGCGGCGCAGCATGTCACAGCCCGGCCGGGAATGCACGCCCCCCGGATGCGCCAAATTTACGTTACGTTAAAGAAATCGACAGTTGCTCGGAATCTCCTTGCAGCGCGGCGTTTGGGGCGCGATTGTGGGATATGTCGGATAAGGATGATCCCATGTCGGCAGTCGTCCACGGCGGTGTGGCGGACAGCGCGGCGCTAGACCGATCGCTTCCCCTGATGCTTCTGCGTGCGCGAGAGGCGGTGATGGACCGCTTCCGCCCCCTTCTGATCCGAACCGGCGTCACCGAACAGCAATGGCGCGTGATGCGCGTGCTGGCCGAAGGTGGCGCGATGGAGGCGGGCGCGGTCGCCCGCGCCGCCTGCCTGCTGCCGCCCAGCCTGTCGCGGATCATCCGCACGCTGGAGGGCCTTGAACTGATCCGCGCAGAGCGTTCGACCGAGGATGCGCGCCGCGTCGTGCTGTCGCTGACCCGCAAGGGGCGCAAGCTGGTGCGCGTGACACTGGCCGAGGGCGCGAAGATCTACGCCAGCATAGAAGCGGAATACGGGTCCAAGGAGCTGGATACACTGTTCGCCATGCTGCAGCGGGTGCAGGCCGTGCTTGCCCGCTCCGACACCCCGACTGACGGCTGACGCGGGGCCGAAACGTCCGCAGGCAAGGCCGGTTTGCCTTGACTCCCTGTTTCGACTTGAAACAAAACGGCCCCGCCTAGAATAATCCCGCGTGGGCCAATCCTGCCCGCCCAGAACGGAAACGGAACGAGACAGCATGTCCCTAGCCCTGATCGCGGCGCTGCCCTTCCTCGGCGCGCTGTTACCCGGTCTTATGATCCGCGCAGGGCGCAATGCCTGCGCGATGGCGACCGGGTCGGTGACCCTGCTGGCGCTGGTCGGGCTCTTGGTCCATGCCCCCGCCGTGGTCCGCGGAGAGGTGATCCAGGCGCGGTTCGACTGGATCCCCGTGCTGGGGCTGAACGCCAACTTCTTCCTCGACGGGCTGGGGCTGCTGTTTGCCGGGCTGATCCTCGGCATCGGGCTGCTGATCATACTCTACGCCCGCTACTACCTGTCGAAATCCGACCCGATGGGGCAGTTCTACACCTATCTGCTGCTGTTCCAGGGCGCGATGGTCGGGATCGTGCTGTCCGACAACATCCTTCTTCTGCTGATTTTCTGGGAGCTTACGAGCCTTTCTTCATTCCTGCTGATCGGCTACTGGAAGCACCTGCCAGAGGGTCGGCAGGGCGCGCGGATGGCGCTGGCCGTCACCGGCATGGGTGGCCTCGCGATGATCGGGGGCATGCTGATCCTGGGCGGGATCGTCGGCAGCTACGACCTGACCGTGATCCTGCAGAACAAGGATCTGATCCAGGCCAGCCCCTACTACCTGCCGGCGCTGCTGCTGATCCTGATGGGCTGCTTCACCAAATCCGCGCAATTCCCGTTCCATTTCTGGTTGCCCCACGCGATGGCAGCACCGACGCCGGTTTCGGCCTATCTGCATTCCGCCACGATGGTGAAGGCCGGGCTGTTCCTGATGGCGCGGATGTGGCCTGTCCTGTCGGGCACCGATGCGTGGTTCTACATCGTCGCCACCACGGGCCTGATCACCATGGTGCTGGGCGCGGTGATCGCGCTGTTCAAGGACGACCTGAAGGCGCTTCTGGCCTTCTCCACCGTCAGTCACCTCGGCTTCATCACCATGCTGCTGGGCTTCGGCACGCCCATCGCGGCGGTGGTGGCGGTGTTCCACATCATCAACCATGCCACATTCAAATGCGCGCTGTTCATGACCGCCGGTATCGTGGACCATGAGGCGCATACCCGCGACATCAAGCGCCTTGGCGGCCTGCGCACGCTGATGCCGGTGACCTTCCTGATCGCCACCGTCGCCTCGCTGTCGATGGCCGGCATCCCGCCGCTCAACGGCTTCATGTCGAAAGAGATGATGCTGGAGGAAGCGGCCCATACCGGCATCGCGGTCGGTGTCTTCGCCACCCTCGGCGCGCTCTTCTCGGTCGCCTATTCCTTCCGCTACATCGCCCATGTCTTTCTGGGGCCAAAGCGCGACGACTACCCGGCCAAGCCGCATGATCCCGGCTTCGGCATGTGGTCGGCCCCGGCCTTCCTCGTGCTGCTGGTCGTGCTGATCGGGCTCTTTCCCAACGCCATCGTCGGCACGCTGGTCGCCACCACGTCGCTGGCCGTGATCGGGGATGATCTGCCCTATTACTCGCTGACGCTGTGGCACGGGATCACGCCGGCGCTGTTCATGTCGATCTTTGCAGTCCTCGGCGGCTACCTGCTGCTGCGCGGCCACGCCCCGCTGCAGCGCGCCTGGAACGACACCCCGCGGCCCGAGGCAAAGGTGATCTTCGACGCGCTGATCGACCTGTGCGCGCGCGCCGCGAACCGCGTCACCGATCTGGCCCATGATGGCGCGATGACGCGCTATCTGGCGATCTTTACCGTCGCTTCGGTCGTCGCGGGTGTGGCCGCCTTCTGGGGCGGCAGCCATGGCGGCGCCACGCGGGCGATGCTGCCGATGGCGCCGGTCGCGGTCGTGGGCATGATCCTGATTGCCGTCGCCTCGGTCGCCACGGCGGCGCTGCACCACAACCGGCTGCTGTCGCTGGTGCTGATCTCGGTCAACGGGCTGATGATCTCGGTCGGCTTCGTCTACCTGTCCGCCCCCGATCTGGCGCTCACCCAGATCTCGGTCGAGGTGGTGACGATCATGCTGCTGCTTCTGGCGCTGAACTTCATGCCCAAGACCTCTCCACGCGAAAGCACCGGCGGGCGGCGGCTGCGCGACGCGGCGATTGCGGGCATCGGCGGGCTGGGCGTCGGCGGGCTGCTCTACGCGGTGACGACCCGCGACCTCGGGTTCGACCGGATTTCCGACTATCACCTCGACCAGGCCTATCCCGGCGGCGGCGGCACCAATGTCGTCAACGTGATCCTGGTGGATTTCCGCGGCTATGACACGTTCGGAGAGATCATCGTGCTCGGCATCGCCGCGCTGGTGATCTACGCGCTGACCGAATCGATCCTCTCCGGCCCCGCCGGGCGGCGGCTGCGCGGCTGGACGCCCGATTTCGCCCGTGCCGGTGACCGACATCCGCTGATGCTGGTGGTGGCGACGCGGGTGATGATGCCGATGGCGGTGATGGTCGGGATCTACATCTTCCTGCGCGGCCACAACGAACCCGGCGGCGGCTTCATCGCCGGCCTCGTCGTCGCCATCGCGCTCTTGATGCAATACATGGCCAGCGGTTTCGCCTGGGCGCAGGACCGGCAGCGGGTGCAGTATCACACGATGATCGCCTGGGGCGTGCTGGCCGCCGCGCTGACCGGGGTGGGGTCCTGGATGGCGGACCGGCCCTTCCTGACCTCCAACTTCGGCTATTTCCGCATCCCCCCGATGGAGGAGTTCGAACTGGCCACCGCCATGGCATTCGACGTCGGCGTCTTCCTGACCGTGGTCGGCGCAGTGATGCTGGCGCTGGCCAGCCTGTCGCGCATCGCCCGCCGCGCCGGAGAGGAGGTATCGACCCAGCCGATGGATATCGACCCCTCGGCCGCCGACCCGGCAACGGGCGCCGAACCCGCCCCCGTCGCCGCCCCCAAATCCGAGGAGGTGCGCTGATATGGAACTGCTCGTCGCCATTTCCGTCGGCGCGATGACCGCCGCCGGCATCTACCTGATCCTGCGGCTGCGCACCTTTCCGGTGATCCTGGGCATGGCCATGCTGGCCTATGCGGTCAACGTCTTCTTCTTCGCCATGGGGCGGCTCACGATCAACCAGCCCCCGGTGCTGCTGGAACCCGCCCCCTATACCGACCCGCTGCCGCAGGCGCTGGTGCTGACCGCCATCGTCATCGCCTTCGGCATGACGGCGGTCGTCGTGATGCTGGCGCTGGGCGCCTTCCTCGAATCCGGCACCGACAAGATCGACATGACCGATGACGAGGAAGAGGAGGCGAAGCGATGAACCACCTGATCCTCGCCCCCGTCATCCTGCCCGCAATCATGGCGCCACTGATCGTGCTGGCGATGCGCCATGACGTGTCGTTGCAGCGCATCTTCTCCACCGCCGCGACGGTCGCGCTGGTGGTCATGTCCGCGATGCTGCTCTGGCAATCCTCCAGCGGCGCGGTGCAGGTCTACGAGCTTGGCAACTGGCCCGCTCCCTTTGGCATCGTGCTGGTGCTGGACCGGCTCTCGGCGCTGATGGTGGGGGTGACGAACCTGCTGGCGCTCGGCGTGGTGCTCTACACCATCGGCTCGGGCTGGGATGCGCGGGGCAAGCATTTCCACGCGCTCTTTCAGTTCCAGCTCATGGGCATCAACGGCGCCTTCCTGACCGGCGACGCCTTCAACCTGTTCGTCTTCTTCGAGGTGCTGCTCATCGCCTCCTACGGGCTGATGATCCATGCGGGCGGCGCGGTGCGGCTGCGGGCGGGCGTGCAATACGTGGTCTACAACCTCGCCGGCTCCACGCTGTTCCTGTTTGCGCTCGGCACGCTTTACGGCATGACCGGCACGCTGAACATGGCCGACCTTGCCGTGCGCATCGCCGAACTGCCCCATGGCGACCAGGCGCTTGTGCGCGTCGGCGGCATGCTGCTGCTGATCGTCTTCGCGGTAAAGGCCGCGCTGGTGCCGATCCATTTCTGGCTGCCCAACACCTATGCCAATTCCCCCGCCCCGGTGGCGGCGCTGTTCGCGATCATGACCAAGGTCGGCGCCTATTCGATCCTGCGCATGTACACGATGGTCTTCCCGCCAGAGGTCGCGGCCACCGGCACGATCTTTGGCGACTGGATGATGCCCGCCGCGGTGCTGACGATGATCGTCGGCATGGTGGGCGTGCTGGGGTCGAACAACCTTGGCCGGATGATCTCTTTCGCGGCCATCGGCTCGATGGGCACGCTTCTGACCGCCATTGCGCTCTTCACGCCGCAGGGCACCATCGCGGCGCTTTACTACATGGTCCATTCCACCTTTGCCACCGCGGCGCTGTTCCTCGTGGCCGATCTGGTGCAGGAACGGCGGGGCCGCTGGGGGGGTGAACTGACCACCGCGCCGCCCATCGCGGGCAACGGGCTGATCGCCTCGCTCTACTTCGCCGCCGCCATCGGCATGGCCGGGATGCCGCCGCTTTCGGGCTTCCTGGGCAAGCTGCTGGTGCTGGACGCGGCGCGTGACCACGCGCTCATGGCGCTGATCTGGACCTCGATCATCGTCACCTCGCTGATCGCCATCGTCGGCATGGCGCGGGCCGGCAGCACGCTGTTCTGGAAGGCCCACGCCGTCACGGCCGAAGGCGGCGCCGGAACGCTGACCGCCGGCGGGGATGAGGTGCCGCAGAACGCGCTCGCCGTCTCTGCGACCTTCGGCATCCTGTCGGTCATGGTCATCCTCTCGGCCTTTGCCCTGCCGATCACCGGCTTTCTGGAAGACACGGCGGCGCAGCTACACGACCCGCAGGATTACATCCGCGCGGTGCTGCATGTGGTGCTGGACGCCCCGATAGATGCGGCAACCGATACCGCGACCGAGATGCCCGGCGACGAAGGGGGGGCCGACTGATGCTGAACCGCCTGCTGCCACATCCCCTGCTCACCCTGACGCTGACGCTGATGTGGCTGATGCTGCTGAACTCGCTGTCGCTGGGCGGGCTGGTGTTCGGGCTGATCCTGGGCATCCTGATCCCGATCATCACCGCGCCCTACTGGCCCAACCGGCCTAGGCTGCGCAACTGGCCGATGATCGTCGAATATGTCCTCGTCGTGATGTATGACATCTGCGTCGCCAACGTGATTGTCGCCAAGACGATCCTGTTCAAAAGCAACGCCAGCCTGAAACCGGCCTGGGTCACCGTCCCCCTCGACCTGCGCACGCCAGAGGCGATCACCATTCTAGCCGGCACCATCACCATGACGCCCGGCACGGTGACATCCGACATGTCCGCCGATGGCCGCGCGCTGCTGGTTCATTGCCTCGATACCGACGACCCCGAGGCGGTGCGCGACGAGATCAAGAACCGCTACGAACGCCGGCTGAAGGAGATTTTCGAATGATCACCGTCGCCATCTACATCACCTTTGCCTGCTTCGGCGTGGCGCTGCTTCTGAACCTGTGGCAACTGACCACGGCACAGGGCATCGGCGACCGCGTGCTGGCGCTGGATACCATGGTGATCAACTCCATCGCACTGCTGATCCTCTACGGCATCTCGGCGGGAACGGCCGTCTATTTCGAGGCGTCGATGCTCTTTGCCATGGTCGGATTCGTCTCCACCGTGGCCTATTGCAAGTTCATGCTGCGCGGCGACATCATCGAATGAGGGAAGAATGACCTTTCTGGCCGAAATCCTCATCTCCGTCCTGCTGCTCGTCTCGGGCTTCTTCGGGCTCGTCGGCTCCGTCGGTCTGGTGAAGCTGCCCGAACCGATGACCCGCCTGCACGCGCCGACCAAGGCGACGACGCTGGGCGTCGGCGGCGTGCTGGTCGCCTCGATGATCTACTGGGTGGCCTTTGGCGAGAAGTTCTCGTTCCACGAGCTGATGATCACCATCTTCCTGTTCATCACCGCGCCCATCGTCGCCCATTTCATCGCCAAGGCCTGGCTGCACCGCAACACGACGCCCGAAGACCTGCCCTCGACAGGCCGCGACGTCGGCTGGGCCGGCCACGAAGGCCCCGAGGGCGGCAAGGCAGAGGTCGCCAAGGAACGCCGCGAGAGCGGCACGACCTGACCGCCCGACAGTGGCGCCGGGGGCGTGCCAACGGTTAAGGGCAAGTAAACAAAAAACACGAAATAAAGCGATTTCAATGGGTTGATTTTTTGGGCACGTTGCCCAAACCGTGCCCACGGCCGAAAATCAGAACCCCAGCCGCTTGAAGAACCGCCCGATCGCCCCCCTGCCCGCCAGCCGCGCCTCATCCGCCCGCGCCTCCGCCCGGTCCATCGCCGGCTCCACCCGCCGGAACCAGAACCGCCGGACCGCCAGCACCAGCCACAGCGAAATTCCCGACAGAACCCCGATGATCCCGATGGCAACCCAGGGCACCGGCCGGTCCTCCGGCCCCGAAACGGGCCGCAGGGCGATGGCATTCGGAAAGCTGGAAAAGAACTCGTTCCGCCACCCGTAGCGCGTCACCGCCACCCACTGCGGGCTGGCCGAGGTGGACACCAGATCCGCCGCCCGCGCCTGCACGTTGGAACTGTTGAACTTGAAATAGGGCGGCCAGCCCCAGCCGGTATCCTCGTTGCGATAGACCATCTCGCGCCCGTTCGGTCGGATCGCCAGGATGAAGCGGATGTCGCGCACATCCGCCCCCTCGGCATCGCGCGGGGTCGCGGCCCAGAACAGCCGGTTGTCGTTCAGATCGATCCGCCGGTTCTCGGTCCCCACGATGCGGACCACGTCATGGCGCGGCAGGGTGTAGTGAAGCACGCTCGCCACAGCCGCGATCACCAGCAGCCAGAAGGTCCATTTCACGTAGCGCATCGCCATCCCCTACTGGAAGTTCACAAGGTATATGATGACACCGATCAGCACGACCGGCAGCCCGAACACCGCAATCGCCAGCCGCCACCGCACCGCCGGATCGTGCCGCAGCAGCCCGCGCTCCACAAAATTCTCACGCCGTCCCATGCCCGGCGTGCCGGCCGCGACCTTCTCGTCCCACCGCCGCTCCAGCCGCGCCCGCCGCCCCGCGCGGATGTAGAACCACAGGCAGACATAGGCCAGCGCCAGCAGCAAAAGCATCGGCAGGGCAAGTTTGGCCAGCGCCATGATCCGATCCCCCGAAGCCTGCGCTCAGGCCGCCGCCCGCGTCACCGCGGCGACGATCCCGTCCACGACCTCGGCCAGCAGCGCCTCATCCTCACACTCCGCCATCACCCGGATCAGCGGCTCGGTGCCCGACTTGCGGATCAGAAGCCGCCCGCGCCCGTTCAGCCGCGCCTCGGCCTCTGCGATCTCTGCCTGCACCGGCGCGGCCTCCAGCGGCTCCTGCCCGGCGGAATATCGCACGTTCTTCAGCATCTGCGGAATCGGGTCGAACTGCCGCACCAACTCGCTCGCCCGCCGCCCGGTTCCGGCCATCGCGGCCAGGAACTGCAATCCCGCGATCAGCCCGTCGCCGGTGGTGGCATAGTCGGTCATCACGATATGCCCCGACTGCTCGCCACCCAGGTTCCAGCCCCCCTCGCGCATCCGCTCGACGACATAGCGGTCGCCCACCCGCGCGCGCTCCAACCGCAGGCCGCGCCCGGTCAGGAACCGCTCCAGCCCCAGGTTCGACATCACGCTGGCAACCAGCGTGCCGTCGATGAGCCGCCCCTCGTCGGCCCAGCGGGCCGCGAACAGCGCCATGATCTGGTCACCGTCGGCCACTCGGCCGGTCTCGTCGATCAGCATCACCCGGTCGGCATCGCCGTCCAGAGTGATGCCCACGTCTGCGCCGTGCAGCACCACCGCCTCGGCCGCGGTGCGGGTGTACGTGGATCCACAGTTCTCGTTGATGTTGAACCCGTTCGGGGCGACGCCGACCGGCACCACCTCGGCCCCCAGTTCCCACAGCGCCTGCGGCGCCGCGCGATAGGCCGCGCCGTTGGCACAGTCGATCACCACCTTCAGCCCGGTCAGGCTGGCACCGCGCGGAAAGGTCGTCTTGGCGTATTCGACGTAGCGCCCCATCCCGTCGTCGATCCGCTTGGCGCGGCCGATGTTCTGCGGCTGGGCCGGTGCGATCTCTCCGGCCACGATCTCCTCGATCTCCACCTCGGCCTCGTCCGATAGCTTGAACCCGTCGGGGCCGAAGAACTTGATGCCGTTGTCGTGGGCCGGGTTGTGGCTGGCCGAGATCATGATGCCCAGATCGGCGCGCATCGAGCGGGTGAGGAACCCCACCGCCGGCGTCGGCACGGGGCCGAGCAGCAGCACGCTCATCCCGGTGCTGGTCAGCCCGGCCGTCAGCGCGTTTTCCAGCATGTAGCCCGACAGCCGGGTATCCTTGCCGATCACCACCCGATGCGCCGCCTGCCCGTCGCGGCGGAAATAGCGCCCGGCGGCGGCGCCAAGGCGCAGCGCCATCTCGGCGGTCATCGGATGGGTGTTCGCCTGCCCGCGCACACCGTCGGTCCCGAAAAGCTTGCGACTCATGCCATCTCTCCAATCATCACGGCCCGCCACAGCTTCAGGGCCTGCACTGCCTGCGGAATATCATGCACGCGCAGGATCTGCACGCCCTGTGCGCAGGCCGCCAGCGCCACGGCGACCGACCCCGGCACCCGGTCCGCCGCCCGCTCCACCCCCGCGACCGTCCCGATGAAGCGCTTGCGCGAGGCGCCCAGCAGGATCGGGCAGCCAAGGCCATGGAACAGCGACAGCCCCCGTATCAGCGCCAGGTTATGCGCCACCGTCTTGCCGAAGCCGATGCCGGGATCGACGATGAGGTGGCTGTGCGGGATGCCCGCCGCCGCTGCCGCCGCGACACGCTCGGCCAGGAAATCGTAAACATCCAGAAGCACGTCATCGTAGCGCGGATCGTCCTGCATCGTCTCAGGGCGGCCCTGCGCGTGCATCAGGCAAAGCGGCGCCTGCATCTCCGCCACCAGCGGGCCAAGCGCGGCGTCGTAGGTCAGGGCGGCCACGTCGTTCACCATCGCCGCACCGGCCTCCAACGCCGCACGCGCGACGCCCGCCTTGCGCGTGTCGATGGAGATGGGAGCCTTCAGATCGCCCGCACGCAGGGCGGCGATGGTCGGGGCGGTGCGCGCGATCTCCTCATCCTCGGGCACTTCCGCCGCGCCGGGGCGCGTTGACTCGCCGCCGATGTCGATCAGATCCGCGCCCTGCGCCACCATCTGGCGCGCATGATTCAGGGCAACATCAGCGTCGAAATACTCCCCACCATCGGAAAAGCTGTCGGGCGTGACGTTCAGGATGCCCATGATCCGCGGCCGCGCCAGCGTCAGCCCCGCCAGCGCCAGACGCGGGGCCGTCAGGCGCGCCAGCACATCGCCAGGCAGGTCATGCGCGGGGGCCAGCTCCGGCGGGCCATCGCGCGACAACACCTCCACCCGGTCGAACCAGCACCAGCCACCCGCAAGTGGCAGCGCGCCCACGGGGCGGGCGGAGTCGGTCTGAGCTATGGGGCGAAAGTAGCGCATGGCGCGGATCTGCGGCATGGCCGCTCGGTTGGCAAGCCTCAGCGGCGCAGATGCTCGACCGGGACGCGGCTGCCCGGCGGGACATCGCCGCCGCCAACCACCAGTAACCGCTCGGCGGCCAGCACCTCGGCCAGCCAGAGCGACAGCGCCAGCGGATCGCGCCCCTTTGGCCCGTCCACCGCGTCCAGCACCAGCTTGGACGGCGCCCAGACGATGGTCTGGCGCTGCTTCATCGCCCAGTCGATCTCGGTCCGGCTGGACACCACGACGCAGCGGGGATCGCGGGCGGCCAGAACCCAAGCGTTCTGCTCGATGGCCAGAAGGTCGATCCGGCGCTGGGTCGGCGCATGCCCGGTGGCCGGGCGCGAAACATCGGGCAGGCCCACGGTCAGGATCACCGGCAGGTCCCGCGCCTCCCACGCCGTCAGGCGCTCGGGCAGGTCGGCGGCGGCGATTGCGGCGTTATCCAGATGCACGATCAGGGGATGCACCGCCCCCTCCTGCCCCGCGTCGTCGACGGCGCGCAGCGGCACGGCCGCGCGGGATCGCACGATTTCCACCCCCAGCGCGCCGGGGCCACGGTCCAGCTTCTCGATCCGGACGAAAGCGCGCATCGCCTGCGGCTCTGCGAGGATGCGCTCGGCCACCCGCTCGGCCAGGGTTTCCAGCAGGTTCAGCCGCTCGGCCGCCAGTTCCGCGGCAATCGCCTCGGTGATCCGGTCGTAGGACAGGATGCGATCCACATCGTCATCGACCGGCGCGGGATTGGGGCGCACTTCCACCACCACGTCGAAGCGGACGCGCTGCGTGGTGCCGCGTTCGGCCTGAAAGGCGCCTATCTCTACCTCGACCACATGGTCGCGCAAACTGATCCGGTCGCGCGGATCGGCCCCGGCGCTGGCGGCGGCGCGTTCCTCTGGGTGGGCAAAGGCAAGGCGGATGTCAGTCGTCATGGCGCGACCTTAGCGGCCCGCATGTTCCCCGCCCAGCGGTTTGCGCCGCGCGAACCGGCGAAAGCGACCCGCTCAGTTCGAGGCGATCTGCGTCGGGTTGCGATAGAACACATGAGCGCCAATCCGGGCGGTCTGCTCGAACACGCGCGACCAGCGCGGATTCACGTGACGGGCGTGGAAGTAGGTCGCCCCATCGGTCAACCCGCGGGGCGCGCCGCGTATCATGAGGTCCGCTATCTTGGCCGCCTGGCGCTGCGCATCACGCTCATGCATCCGCAGCGAATTGCCATCACAGACGTAGGAGAACTGGCACCCGCCGCCGCTGCGCGCGCCCTGTCGAACCACGCCGCAAACGCTGTTCGGAAACTCCGTGGCCTCGACGCGGTTCAGGATCACCTCGGCCACGGCGAACTGGCCGTGTAGGGGTTCTCCGCGTGCCTCGAAATAAATCGCCTCGGTCAGGCACTGCGCCTGCTCGCCAATCTCGGGCACAGGCCGTGCGTCCAGCCACGAAGTTTCGTAGCGCAGAACGGCTTCATCCTTGGCAGCAGACGTGCTCTGGGCGCGCGTGTCGGCCAGAATCGGCGCGGACAATGTCACAACGCAGGCCAAGGCCAGCATCAGTCGGGTCGCGGTCATGGTGTTCAATCCGTTGTTTGGTGTTGGCCTGCCGCGCCCGTATCGGGGGCTGGCCATCGCGTTGACGTGCACGTAAACGCCGTCCTGCCGACTGTCCAGCAGCCGGGGCAGAGAAGCTGATATTCGGCAAATCCCCGCTTACGCTGCACCGCAGCATAAGCCGAAAGCAGCCAGTCAGTCGTCAGAGGCGGGGGGTTCGCGGGCTTCCATCAGCTTCAGTTGTGCTGCTGCCAGCCGCGCAACCGGCACCCGGAAGGGCGAGCAGGAGACGTAGTCGAACCCTGCCCTGCGGCAGAATGCGATGGACTCGGTGTTGCCGCCATGCTCGCCGCAGACGCCAAGCGTCAGGTCGGGCCGGGTGCGCCGCCCACGCTCGGCACCGATCAGCAGCAATTCCCCCACCCCATCCACGTCGAGCGTGTGGAACGGATCCTCGGGATAAACCCCCTGCTGCACATAAGCCGACATGAACCGCCCCGCATCGTCGCGGCTCAGCCCATAGGTCATCTGGGTCAGGTCGTTGGTGCCGAAGGACAGAAACGCCGAATGCAGCGCGATTTCGCCCGCGCGCAGGGCCGCGCGCGGGGTTTCCACCATCACGCCCAAACGGTAGGTGAAATTCACCCCGGTCCGGGTCCGCACCTGCGCCGCCACCGCCTCGATCCGCGCCTTGACCAGTTCCACCTCGCGCATGGCCGAAACCAGCGGAATCATGATCTCGGGGACTACCGGATCGCCCTTGCGGCTGCCCTCGACAGTGGCTTCGAAGATCGCGCGGGCCTGCATGTCGTAGATCTCGGGCAGGGTGATCCCCAGCCGCACCCCGCGCATCCCCAGCATCGGATTGAACTCGCGCAGCGCATCCACCCGATGCGTCACCTCGGACAGCGGACGGTCCAGCGCCTCGGCCAGTTCGCGCAGCCCGTCGCGGCTGTGCGGCAGGAACTCATGCAGCGGCGGATCGAACAGGCGGATGCAGACCGGCAGGCCCGACATGATCTGAAAGAGCTTGATGAAATCGGCACGCTGCATCGGTAGCAGCCGGTCCAGCGCGGCGCGGCGATCCGGCGCCGTGTCGGCAAAGATCATCTCGCGCATCACGGTCAGGCGGTCTTCGTCGAAGAACATGTGCTCTGTCCGGCAAAGCCCGATGCCCTCGGCCTGGAAGCTGCGCGCGGTCTGGGCATCCGCTGGCGTGTCGGCATTGGCGCGCACGCCGATGTCGCGCACCGCATCGGCCCAGCCCAGCAGCTTGTGGAACGTCTCGTCGAGCGCCGGTTCCATCATATCCACCGCGCCGGCGATCACCTCGCCGCGGGTTCCGTCGATGGTGATCAGATCGCCTTCTCCAAAGATCCGGCCATCCTTGGTCGTCAGCCTGCGGTCGCGCATGTCCA
>JBJHCH010000008.1:0-55480 GCA_050485905.1 Paracoccaceae bacterium
TCCTCCCTCAAACCTCTAGTCCGCGGCGGCGCTGGATCACCCGTTCGGCAAAGCGCAGCGCGGTATCGAGTGCGAGGCCGACAAGGCCGATCGCGATCATTCCCGACATCACGGTGGTGGTGGACACATTCGCCTGCCCCTGAACCATCATGTAGCCAACCCCTGTCGAGGCGACGATCAGTTCAGCGCCCACCAGGCTCTGCCAGCCAAGGCCGGCCGAGACGCGCAGTCCCGAGATGATCGAGGGCACCGAGGCTGGCAGCAGGATTTCGGTGATCACCCGGCGGTTCGGCGTGCCGAGCATGTTCGCCGCCTCGATCAGCCGGGGATCGACGAACTTGGCGCCCCGATAGGCGTTGATCACGCAGGGCGGGAACGCCCCGGCGAAGATGATCATGATTGGCCCGCCGATACCGGTGCCGAACCACAGCGCCGCAAACGGCACCCAGGCAATCGGCGCGATGAAGCGAAGCCCGTCAAAGATCGGCGAGACAATCTCGTCGAGAATGCGGAACCAGCCCATCATCAGGCCGAGCGGGATGCCGATGGCAGCGGCAAGGATGAAGCCATAGGCAAAGCGCTGGAAGCTCGCTGCCAGATGCGCGGGAAGCGTCGCGCCGGCAAACCGGCGGTTCAACAGCGTGTTGAACCGTTCCAGAACTTCGAACGGCGTCGGCAGAAACAGGTTCGAGATCATCCCGCTGGCCGCAAGGCCGTGCCAGAGGCCAAGGAAGAGACCCAGCCCGACGAATCCCAGCATGACGCTCTGCGCGAAATCTATCCGCCTCGGCATCCCTCAGCCCCTCCCCGCCAGGGCGGCGGCCTGGTTCCAGGCCAGCGCGCGTGCTTCCAGAACCCCCAGTCCCTTGGTGGTCGCCCAGCCAAGGATGGCCACCGCGATCATCCCGACCAGGATCATGCCCGGATAGAGGTCCTGCTGCGCCACGTTGAGAACCCGGCCCAGCCCGTAGAAGGCGCCCACCAGTTCGGCCGCAACCAGCGTCGTCCATGACGCCTGAAGCGACAGGCGCAAGCCGGTGAAGATCATCGGGCTGGAGGCAGGCACCAGCACCTCGCGGATGAAGCGCAGGGTCGGCGTGCCCAGCATCGCGGCGGCTTCGAGTACCGGTTTCTCGATCGACCTTACCCCGGCATAGGCGTTGATCACCGACGGCACGAAGGCCGCGAACCAGATCACGAGGATCTTCGCGCCATCCCCGAGACCGAGCCACAGGATGGCAAGCGGAATCCAGGCCAGCGGCGGGATCGGGCGGATGATCAGGAAGATCGGGTTGATCAGCGCCTCGGCCGTCCGGTTCCAGCCCATCAGCAGTCCCAGCGGAACACCGGTCAGGATCGCGACCAGAAAGCCCAGAATGACCAGTCGAAGCGAGTTCGCGACATGCTCGATCAGCGTGCCGCCGGCATATCCGCGAAAAAGGACATGGTGCAGCGCATCAATGGTCGCCTGCGGTGAGGGGAAACGGCCAGGAGCGATAAGGCCCAGCACTGTGGTTGCGAGATACCACAGAATGACCAGGGTCAGGATCGTGGCACCGCCGATCTGCAGGCGTCTTGGCACGTAACGCTCCCGCTCCTTTCGATCTTTGTAAGCGCTTACATTTTTTCATTTCTTGCGTCAAGGCGGAAAGAAACGCAACTTGAACGAGAGATTGCACCCCCGTATTGGGTTTCGTGAAAACCTTGCAGAAAGCGTCGCAGTGGCTCGTCGCCCGAAATCCAGCCTGACAGACGTCGCCCGCGAGGCCGGCGTCTCGATCGCCACGGCCTCGCGCGCGCTGTCCCAGCCGGAGTTGCTGCGGGCCGACACGCTGGATCGGGTGCGCGCGGCGGCGGCGCGGCTCGGCTATCGCCCGGACCGGGCCGCGCGCACGCTCGCCTCGGGCAAGTCGAACACAGTCGGCGTGGTCATCCCGACCCTGAACAGCCCGATCTTCGCCAGTACCCTGCAGGAACTGCAGCGAACCCTGGCCGAGGCGGGCTATCAGCTTCTCGTCGCGTCGCACGAATACGATCCGGCTGCCGAGTTCGCCGCGGTGGACAAGCTGCTTGCCCACGGGATCGACGGGTTGGCAGTGGTCGGCGGCAGTCGTCCGGACGCGACATGGCAACTTCTCGAATCAGCCGGCATTCCCGTCGTGCAGATGTGGTGCGGACGCGAGGGCCACGCCTGCGTCGGGGTCGACAATCATGCGGCGGGGGTACTGGTCGCGCGCCACCTGATCTCGCTGGGGCATCGACGGATCGGCGTCGTGACCGGGTTTCTGCGCCACAACGACCGTCAGCGCGAGCGTCTTCGCGGCATCAGGGACACCTTCGCAGCAGAGGGGTTGTCGTTGCCGGCCGCATTCCATACTGAACAGCCGCTTTCGGTGCCTGGCGGCCGGGTTGCCTGCAGCATCCTTCTGGAACTCGCCGACCGGCCGACAGCCATTATCGGCACTGTCGACGTGATCGCGATCGGCGTCATCGCCGAGTGCCGGAGTCGCGGAATTCGCGTACCGGAGGACATGTCCGTCGCCGGGATCGACAATATCGAGCTTTCCGCCCATGTCTCGCCCTCGCTGTCCACCGTCGACATTCCCTCGACGAGGATCGGGTCCGAGACCTCGCGCCGCATGCTTGACCTGATCGAGAATGGAAACACCCCAGAGCATACGTCGCTACCGATCGAACTCGTGGAGCGGCACTCGACCGCTGTGTTGGAGCATCATTCCTGACCCGCCGTCCAGCGGTCGGCATATCGAGGAAAGTGTAATCGATGGGTGGCTGATCCCGGCTTTGCGGCACACCTCGGCAACCGGCATGCCGTCGGCGCCCTGCTTCAGGATGAACGCCTTCTGGGCGTCCGAGAACTTCGATGCCTTCATCGTCTTCCACTCCTCCCGGCCAAGGGCAGGTTACGCGGAAAACTCCAGCCTCAAACGATCAGTTTGGCGGTCTCACATCACCTCCACTCACGGCAGCGCCGGGAAATCCCCTCGCTTGTACCCGGCGACAAGTGCGCGCAAGTCCTCCGGCTCGAGCACCTCGACCCTGTCGCCCCATTGGTAGAGGTGCCAGGCCATTTCCAGCCAGCCTGAAGCCTGAAAGCGTACGAGGAGCGAGCCGTCTGGCTCGTCGGTCATCTCTTGTCGCGGGTGAAAGACAAATTCTCGGGCGATCTGGGCGGCCGACGGAGCGAAGCGCCAGACGACCTCACCGTATTCCATGTCGGCATGATACGAGCCGAATGCTCTTGCTGCATGTGTCTCGAGGTCGAAGTCATGATCGCGGTGAAACGACTGCGCCTCCAGACGGGCGGACTGCACCCGGTCGAGCCGGAAATGCCGAAGCCGGCCATCGCCACCATTTTCTCGGGCGACGAGGTAACGCCGTGTCCCGAGCAACAGGCCGTAAGGTTCGATCAGCCGTTCGCGGGCGGCGTTGTCCCGCTCGCCCGCATAGGTGATCGTCAGCAGGTTCGGCGCCTTCAATGCTTCCGCGATCGTTGCAAAGATCGTCGGGTCGGTGCGCACCCGGGGGCCCGGCCGCGAGGCAAATCCGTGCGCCTCCAGGACCGCTTCCGCATCAGCCTCGGCGCGGCGCGCGTGCGGGCCGGGCATGCTGGCGAGAAGCCGGTCGCGCAGCGAGGCCAGCGCTCTCACCTCGTTGGCCGCGCCATCGCGCCCGGCGCGGCGGATGGCCATCTCGACGGCCGCCAACTCACTGTCGCGGATCCCTTGCGACAACATCAGGCGCGCATCCGAGCCCCTGACCTTCCAGAACTTTCGACGCGCATCGTCCGTCCGCGTCTCGACCTCCGGGAAAAGCATTTCCAGCGCCTTTGTCATTCGTTGCGCGGTGCGCCTGTCGACCCTGAACTCTTCCTCGATGTCCTGCAGGGCGACGCCAAGGTGTCGGGCAGCGGCCAGCTCCGCGAGACGAAGGAGGTCGGTGGCCTTGGAGAAGGACGACATGCTCACCCCATGACAGAAACTGACGCCATCAGAGCGTAGGAACGTTGTCGCGGCCTGTCGATGTGATTCTGCCCTCGAGAATTGGTATCCAGTGACACGCTTCATGAAGGCGAGGGTATTCGACAGGTCGCACCCCTTCGGGCGACACCTCAATCAACACCGGCGATCGACTTGCCGACGCTTGTCCGGTCGATCGCCGCCATACTCCGGCCGCTTCGCCGTGTTCCGACGCAGGCGGGGCCGAAATGGGAAGTCCTGCAGATGATGTCGTTTCTCGCGGTGGTTTTGGCGGTCGTCCTTGGGTTCGCACTCCTCATGCAGCCTGCGGTCGGTCGGCTGCTCGAGGGCCTCGCGGCACTGTTATCCCTGATGCTTGTCGTATTTCTGACAAGTCTCATCATCTGGCTCGCCCTCTTCGGAAGTGGGTGAGGCGACCCAGTCGGTCGGCATCGTCGACCGTCGGCATCCGGTTGTGTCCTGCCACTTTCAGACCCGTCGGGGGCAATCTCGGACGCAGCATTGTCGTTGAAATCCTGACAGAATCGAGAGTGACAGAATCTGACGCGGTCGTGCTCCAGCATTGCACATCAACGGAATCATCAACGGAGCACTTGCCGTCATGACCAAACAATTCCCGTTCCCGGCAGTGTCACGGCATCTTCGACTCTCCCTGAAACGTGGCCTCGCAAGGCAAGCCGTGGCGGTCGCTGGAAGGTCGCAAGCTGACAACGCTGCCATTTTCGCCGAGCTCCGCCGGATGGCGCCAAACAGGCGGAGTTGCGAGCGAACGGTTCTCAGGTTGCGCAAACTGCCGGGCATCGTCTGCGCCGGGATAACGAGCGATGGAGTCGCGGTGACGCTGCGCAACGCCTGTTCCATGATCACACAGACAGAAGGGTTCGACCTCTTCACCGAGGATGCCCTGTTCTATACGCGTGTGTCCGTGTTGCCGGAGAAGTGCAAAGTGGGATATGCCGCGGGACTGCCGCCGCGCGCCATCGCGGCGCAGCTCAATCAGGAAGGCATACCAAGCCCGCGCGGCGGCTTCTGGAACGCCTCCACGATCAACGGCAGCCGGCAGCGCCGCAACGGCATCCTCAACAACCAGCTCTATCTCGGGCGCATCACCTACAACCGGCAGCGGTTCGTGAAGGACCCCGACACCGGCAAGCGGGTCTCCCGGCCCAACCCCGAAGGCCTCTGGATCGTGAAGGAGGTGCCCGAGCTCAGGATCATCGAGGACGCCACCTGGGAGGCGGCCCATGGCCTCCGGCAGCGCTACAGCTCCCAGGCCGGCAACAAGCGGCAGACCAGGAAGCGGCTGCTCTCCGGGCTGATCCGCTGCGGCGGATGCGGCGGCGCGATGACGATCGTGATCCGGGCACCGTGCGGGCAAAGCTCGCCGAACTCGAAGCCCGCAAGCGCACACTCGAGCGCGCCCTGACCGAGGCAGACCCCGCGCCTGCGCTGGAGATCCACCCCAACATCGCGGAACTCAACCGGCGCAAGGTCAATGCCCTGCAGGCGGTTCTCGATGACGAGGCGGCGCGGAGGTAAATGCGCAACGCGGCGACGAGGGCGTCACGTGGAGCCGGCAGGAGGCCGAGCGGACGGCGCAAGCTCGACGGCCTTTACGACGCCATCGCCGAGGGGCTGCGGACGCCGGGCCTGAAGGAGAAACTCGAGGATCTGGAGGCCCGTGTCGCGACACTGGACAAAGCACTCGCAGCGCCGGCGGCGTCGCCGGTGCGGCTACATCCCAATCTGTCGGAGCTTTATCGGCGGAAGGTGACGGATCTGGCGACGACGCTGAAGGATCCGATGATCCGGACGCGCTCGCTTGAAGTTGTCCGGGGATTGATCGAGCGGGTCACGGTGCGCGTCGAGGATGGCGGCGACGTCACGCTTGATCTCGAGGGCGCGCTTTCGGCGATGCTGGATCTTGCCCAGCCGGGTGCTGTTCGTGATTTGGACCGCGGTTAGGTCAAGGTGGTTGCGGGGGTAGGATTTGAACCTACGACCTTCAGGTTATGAGCCCAAAGTCGAGCAATTCCAATAACTTAGAAAAACCAATTGCTTACGCCGCAAGCCTTTGTTCCGGCTCGATTTTCGTTCCTACATACATCAGCATTCGCACGGACTCATATGCAAAACCGGGACGAACTGTGCATTCGCGGGTTGATGTGGTGTTGATGTAGCCACAAGGCTCTCACCATCAGATCATCGTCGAATACCGGTGGGCCGGCTGCTGCCGTCCCCGAGCAATCGCGTGTGCCATCGCCCTTCGATCAAGCCAGAAACAAGGACTGCAGAATCAGGACCGCGCCCTTCACCAGACCAACGACGACACCTGACACGACCGCAAGCCCGGCAACACCAACCAACGTCCCCGCGATCGCCGCAAGCCCGTCCCGCTCCAGAACCGCCAGCGCCATCATCGCGATGGCCAAGGCTGGTACGGTGTTTCCGAATGGGATCGGCAGGAACAGGACCACGGCGAGCACGAAAGCAAAGAGCCCGATGACCTGCTCACCGCGCCGGTTCGTCAGCCAGATCAGGCGTGGGCCGACCAGACGCTCCACGCGCCGGATCGAGGGGAGAACGCGCAGAAGCATTCTGGCGAAATCGGCGCGACGGAAGGACCGGCGGTGCATGACCTCGGGAAGCCACGGCTGTTCATGCCCGCGCATCAGTTGCCAGGATAGGAAGAGCAGCGGTGCGCCGAGCACGGCCGAGATGCCGGGGATCGCGATGGGCAGCGCGACGGGCACCGCAAAGATGAAGAGCAGCGCCCCGAAGGCACGGTTCCCGAAGCCTTCGATCAGGTGGCCAAGTGAAATGCGCTCTTCAGGTGTGGCAGGTGCATCTGCAATGTCCTGAAGAATGTCCGACAGCCGCCGCGGTTTGCGCTCACCGTCAGGATCGGGTGCGCTCGGTACCAGGGTGAGATCGGGGACCTTCGTTTGCGTGAGCATGATCTGTCTCATGGGATGAAAATGTCTGGGCGCCGCCAGGCGAATTGCGCCGGGAGCGTTGCTTCTCCCGGCGCCTGCTTCGCCTAGCCTGCTTGCTGCAATCCGGGTGCGCTCATCGCGGCCTGGCTGCGCGCAGCGAGCCACGCCAGCACCGGTCCCGACACGAACAGCGATGATCCAGTTGCGATCACCACACCCGCGATCATCGGCCAGGCAAACCCGGCGACAGCCGGCCCACCCCAGATCGCCATCGGCAGCAGCGCGGCCAGTGTCGTGCCGGAGGTGAAGATGCAGCGCGCCAGAACCTGGTTGAGGCTGCGGTCGATCACGGCGGCCAATGGTTCATTGCCACCGCCGCCGCGCAGGTGCTCGCGGATGCGGTCATAAACCACCACCTTGTCGTTCACCGAGTAGCCGATGAGCGTCAGCAGGGCGACGATCGTGGTCAGGTTCACCTCCCACCCGGTCACCGCGATGACGCCAAAGGTCTTGGTGATATCGAGGAAGAGCACCGCAATTGCCCCGGCCGCGAAGTGCCACTCGAACCGGACCCAGATGTAGGCCAGCATCGCCAGCACCGCGAGCGACAGGGCGATCAGCCCCGTTGTAGCAAGCTCGCCGCTGATGGTGGGCCCGACGAGGTCGATCTGGTCGAAGACCGCGCCGGGAACGGCCTGCGCGGCGGCCGCTTCCACCGCGGCGACCGTGGCTTGCCCCGCCTCGCCCTGCACGCGGATCAGCGCCTCGTTCGGGTCGCCGAAGGCCTGCAGGCTGGCATCCCCTGGCACACCGGCGGCAATCGCCGCGCGCAGCTCGGCCAGCGGCACCGGCGCATCCGAGCGCAGCACCATCTGCACGCCCCCGGTGAAGTCGATCCCCAGGTTCGGCCCCGGCACCACCAGCGCACCCACCGCCCCCAGCGACAGCGCGGCCGATACGGCCAGCGCCAGCCGTCCCCGACGCATGAAGGAGAAGGCGCCGGGCGCGGGTACCCCGCCGATCAGTGGGGCGATGGCAAGCCGCGCGGGTTTGCGGCGACGCACCAGCGCCTCCATCATCATCCGCATCAGCACTACGGCGGTGAACATCGAGATCAGGATGCCGAGGCTCATTGTGATGGCAAATCCGCGGATCGCACCCGCGCCGAACATGAACAAGAGCACCATCGCCAGAAGCGTGGTGATGTTGGCATCGAGAATCGTGGACCAGGCCCGCGCATAGCCCTGCGTCAGCGCCTTGATGGCGCTGGCCCCTTTTGCCGTTTCCTCGCGGATGCGGCTGAAGATCAGGATGTTGCTGTCCACAGCGATCCCCAGGCAGAGGATGATGCCCGCGATCCCCGGCAGCGTCAGCGTGGCGCCCAGCAGGCCAAGGGCCGTCAGCGTCAGCATGACGTTCAGCCCGAGGACCGCGCTGGCCAGCAGGCCCCAGCCGCCGTAGAGCCCCACCATCATCGCCACGACCAGCGCCAGGCCCACGGCGCCGGTAATGAGCCCGGCCTTGATGGAATCTGCACCAAGCGCCGCGCCGACGCTGCGTTCCTCGATCACCTCGAGCGAGGCGGGCAGCGCGCCCGAGGTCAGCAGCACTGCCAGCGTCTGCGCCTCCTCCACGGTGAAGTCGCCGGTGATCTGGCCCTGCCCGCCGGGGATGGCGGTCTGGATCACCGGGGCGGTCAGCACCGCGCCATCGAGGACGACCGCAAAGCGCTGGCCGATGTTGTCCGCCGTGATCTCGGCAAAGGCGATGCCGCCCTGCCGGTCAAAGGCGAAGGTGACCATCGGACGCCCGGTATCAGGGTCGAAGGCCGAGGCCGCACGGTCCAGCCGGTCGCCCGACAGCGCGACGCGCTCCTCGACCGGGATTGTGCCGGAACCGTCGCGCATCTCCAGCATCGACACGCCGGTCCCGGGAGCGGGCGCGACCATCTGAAAGCTCATCTTCGCGGTCGAGCCCAGAAGCTCGCGCAGTTGCGCTGGGTTTTCCACGCCGGGCATCTGCACGAGGATACGGTCCTCGCCCACCCGGCTGATGACGGGTTCCGAGACACCGACCTGGTCGACGCGGTGGCGGATCACCTCGAGGCTGCTATCGGCGGCACTGGCGGCGGCGCGGTCCAGCCCCGCCTCGGTCATCGCCAGCCGCAAGGTGCCATCGGACAGGGCCACTGTGAAGTCGGCCGGGCTGCCCGGCTGCGCGGTAGCGGCGGCGAGACCTTGAAAAGTGGAAATCAGTGCGTCGTCCGCTTGGGCCGACAGGGTCAGCCCCTCGGTGCGGATCGCGCTCGGGTCGAGGTTCCGGGCGCGCATTTCGGCTGCAAGGGTTTCGCGCAACTCCTGCATACGCGACTCGGCGAGATCATCTCGGTCCACGGCGAGCAGCAGATGCGCGCCGCCCTGAAGGTCCAGGCCCAACGAAACGGTCTGGCTGGTCGCCCAGTCCGGCAGCGTGCTGCGGACGGTCGAGGGGAGAAAATTCGGAAGGGCCGTCGCAACTGCCAGAAGCAGCAGGACGACATAGGTCATCACGACCCATGCTGGTCGGCGCATGTTCAGTATCCATTCTTGCCTGAGAGTTCGGTCTGACGAAGACGATCAGACCGCAGGCGGAGCCCGGACCGGGGGCAGGATACGGATCGAGTCGGGCAGAAGGGACTGGTGCGGCGCAGGCGATATCGTTGCCGCAGTGCGAGATGCCCAAGGCTGCACGGCCGCGCCGGGCACCACCGCGTCTGGCGACGTGTCGTCGGGCAGCTGCGCGCGCAGCAGGTGCCGCGATGCGGAGGGGATGCCAAGGGCCTGCTCGACCGTGCTTTGGGCGGCAGGACCGGTATTTGCCACCATCCCGTCCGCTTGAGCCTGCGGCAGACCGAACAGCACAAGCGCCAGCACGACGAGAAGCCGCGAGATGATCCCGCCAGGATGTCCCGCATCGTGCGTTGGAGTGTGGGTCATCCCTGCGCCGCCCAGACATAGGCGACATAGCCCGCCAGCATCGCCACGCCGACCGCGCGCCCGATCACCGGGCGGGTCAGCAGCAGCGCGGTCAGGACCAGCGAGACCGCGATCATGACGGGCAGATCGAAGGTCAGAAACCGCGATGCGACCGGGATCGGCGCGATCAGCGCGGTCACACCCAGGATGCCCAGCACGTTGAAGATGTTCGAGCCCACGATGTTGCCGATGGCGATCTCGGACTGCCGGCGGAAGGCGGCGATCAGCGATGTCGCCAGTTCCGGCAGCGAGGTGCCGACGGCAACGATGGTCAGGCCGATGAACGCTTCCGAGATGCCGTAGCCACGGGCGATAGAGACAGCGCCGTCCACCAGGAATCGGGCGCCGACCATGAGGGCGACAAGGCCGCCGATGACCCACAGCGTCGAGACAAGCGCCGAGGCCGGAGCAGACACGCCGACGTCCTCGGCCTCCATCTCGCCGGGTTGGCGGTAAGCCCAGACCAGGTAAGCAGTCAGACCGGCCACCAGGATCACGCCCGAGACGCGCCCCAACTGCCCCATGGCGAAGACCGGCACCAGGACCAGCGCGGCCGCCATCATCACGGCGGTGTCGCGGTGCAGCGTCGCCCCCATCACCTTGATCGGCCAGATCAGCGCCGACAAGCCGATGATCAGCAGGATGTTGGCGATGTTGGAGCCCACGATGTTGCCGAGCGCGATATCGGGCACCCCGCGCCAGGCCGCATCGACCGACACCAGCAACTCGGGCGTCGAGGTGCCGAAGCCGACCACCGTCAGGCCGATCAGCAGCGGCGGGATCGCCATGCGCCGGGCAATGCCCACACTGCCGCGCACCAGCGCCTCGCCGCCGAAGAACAGGCCGATCAAACCGGCAATCAGATAGAGGTAGTCCACGGCAACCGCCCTTCGCCAGGCAGTTGATCCGCCCCCGCTCAAAATTGCGTATTGAAAGGGTCGGCTACAAGATGCTGTTGAAATTAAAGCTGTCTGCGAAGTCATCGACAGAAAAGAATCCTCGCCAGTACCCTTGCAGTTGCGCTATCTCAACACGAGATTCCCCGACTGAATTTCGAAGTGCGAATGCCCGCTGCTCAATGGGCGAACCGCATCCCGCGCGAACCGCTTGCAAAAAAGGAGATGGTGGGTCGCCACCATGGACTCATCATCGAACCGCGCACTAATCGCCTATTGGAACCGGCAGTCCATTCGACTTGGCGTACTTCGATGGCCGCCGGGCGATGCTCGACGGCTTCGTGTCGCTGCATTTCACCTGGCCCGGAGCGCACCGTCTTCATGGTACGGCACTCGGATGGTTCATCCTCCAGTCGCCCCTGAACGTCGCCCTGTCGCCGATCGTGCTGACCGCATCGGTGGTGCCGATCGGCTGGCGCGACGACGGATCCTTCTGCGCACCTGCGTCGCGCGGCGGGTCGAGGAGCTCATCGTGACCGACCTTCTGGACCTGCACCTCGACCTCGGCGCGGCCCGTGTCCGCGTGCTGGATCTGTGGGACGTCGCTGCGAGTGCCTCTCGCATCTTCAGGAACTGACCGAAGGCGCCACGCGCGGCCCGTGGTCACCAGAGGCGCAACAGTATACAGCATCATCAGGATCAATGGCCGGAACATTCGGCAAGAGTTGGAGAAAATGTACCTCGAGATTGCGATCGTCATTCTGTTGACGCTGATCAACGGCCTTCTGGCGATGTCCGAACTGGCCATCGTCTCGGCTCAGCCCGCGCGGCTGAAGCTGCTGGCCGACAAGGGAAGCAAGGGGGCCGCGACCGCCATCCGCCTGGCCGAGGACCCCGGCCGGTTCCTCTCCAGCGTGCAGATCGGCATCACACTGGTCGGCATCCTCGCGGGCGCCTTCTCCGGCGCGACGCTGGGGGCGCGTCTGGCCGCAAGCCTGATCGACGCGGGCATGCCGTCCGCCTTCGCGCAGCCGGTTGGCGTCGGGTCGGTGGTCGTGGCGATCACCTATCTGTCGCTGATCGTGGGCGAATTGGTGCCCAAGCAGATCGCACTTCGCGCGCCGGAACAGGTCGCAGCACGGGTCGCCCCGATGATGCGGATCATTGCCCGTATTGCGGCCCCTCTGATCTGGGTGCTCGACCGCTCGGGCAAGCTGGTGCTGGCACTGCTCGGCCAGTCGGGAGCCAACCTGCGAAAGGTCAGCGACGAGGAGGTTCGCCTGATCATCGCCGAGGCAGAAAGCTCAGGCGCGATGAACCGGGCCGAGAGCCAGATGATCGCCGGCGTCATGCGGATCGCGGATAGGACGGCACGCGGCCTGATGACGGCCCGGCACGAGGTGGAGACGCTCGATGCCGGCAGCAACAAGGCCGAACTTCTGCAGCGCCTGCATGATCTCAGCCGGTCGCGGCTGCCGGTGTGGGAGGGGGATGTCGACAACATCATCGGGGTTCTGACCACCCGCGACATCCTCGCGCCCGCGCTTATGAACGAGCCGTTCGATCTGCGCGGGCTGCTGCGCGAAGCGCCGACGGTCCGGGATGGACAAAGTGCGCTGGAGGTCGTGGATCGCCTGCGCACCTCACCGGCACACATGGTGCTGGTCTATGACGAGTATGGGCATTTCGAGGGGATCATCACGCCGATGGACGTGTTGGAAGCCATCGCGGGCGAGTTTCCCGACAGCGCGACGGACGAGCCGAAGGTCGTGACGCGGGCGGATGGATCCTACCTGATCGCAGGCTGGATGCCGGTGGACGAGTTCGCAGACCTGCTGTCGTTGGAGATCGAAGACGATCGCGACTTCGAGACGGTCGCGGGACTGGTTCTCGACGAGATCGGACATCTGCCCGAGGTCGGCCAGCAGCTGGAGCTGCAGGGGTGGACCGTCGAGGTGGTCGATCTGGACGGGCGACGGATCGACAAGCTGCTAGTCTCGCGAATTGCGATTCGCTGAGCGCACTACGTCCAGCATGGACAAGTCAGCGACCTCTTCGATGCCGCGGCGCGTTCTCGCGTGAGAGATCCGACCCGAGTGCCGCCAAAGGGGCACGACCACCGATGTTCATGTCTTGTTCTTGATCTGACTCTTCGCCAGACTGGCTCTAAACCAGAGCGCGAGTCGCTCTGAGTCGACGCACGCTTCTAGCATCAGCGGCCACACGATGCCGCGGGGCGTGCCTGGTGTGTCCCGGCAGGGAGTTTCAGATCGAGGGAGTTCAGATGAAGTTACCAGAAAGGAAATACTACACGATCCATGAAGTTGCCGCGCGCTGGGGCTGCAGCATCGCCGATATCGCCGGATGGTCCTCATGGGGAAAGTTGGACATCGTCACCGGCATTCCACCTGTTATCTGCGGCAGTGATCTGATCGCTGGCGAGGTCGTCGTTTCGGCCTTCGACATCCTGCCGATGTTCCGCCGCTGCGGGACCGGGCCCCAGTCGGCATTCGTCCGTCGCGTCCGGTCCAACGGCTCGACCGACTGGTCGCTGATCACCGACCCCGCAGCGGGTGTCGAAGTCTCGATCGCGGATCTGCTGATCACCGGCCAGCAGGTTCAGAAGTTCGAGGACGACCACGAGCTGATGCGGCGGATCGCGGGTGGCGCGGGCTCGACCTCACCCTATGACTGGGACGGCATGATGAGCGCGCTGATCGTGAGGGTGCACGAGAAGGGCCTGCCCGCCACCCAGTCGGAACTGATCGAGGACATGCAGGCCTGGTTCGCCGAGCAGTCGGCCGACGGCCAGTTCCCAGACGAGCGGTCGATCCGGCGCCGCATCAGCGCAGTCTGGAAGACGCTGTCGCAGCTCCGCCAGAGCGCCTGACGGCACGCAGGCGGCGCCCGTCATGCAGATTTCCGGTCGCTGTCACGATCCCCATGCTCATCGCGATCATGGACCAGCGTTGGTCTGGGACGGAACACGCTGGCCACCGCATCGACCCCGGCGCGGAGCGGGCCTTCCATCAGATGGGCATAGCGCTGGGTCGTCTGCATCTGGGTGTGCCCGAGAAGCTTGCCGATCATCTCGAGCGACGCGCCACCGCTGACCAGCAGCGAGGCGAAGGTGTGGCGCAAATCATGGATCCGGACATCCTCGATCTGCGCCTCCTTCTGGATCCGGATCCAGAAGCGCCGGATTTCCTTCACGGGGTGGCCCGGCACATCGCCGGGGAACAGCCAGGGGCTGCCCTTCGGCACGAGGAGCCGCCGCTGGCGCACGATGGCCGCCACATCCTCGGAGATCGGCACGCGGTGCACGCGGCGCTGCTTGGTGGTGGCCGCCGGTTTCGACCAGAGACAGTGCTCCAGATCGAACTGCTCGAACCGGGACTGCCGGACCTCTCCCACCCGGGCGCCGGTCAGCATGCAGATCCGGATGATGCCCGCCGCGCGCTGATCCTCCGCCGCGTCCAGCGCCTTTGCCAGCCGGTCGATCTCGTCCTTCGACAGGAAGCGCTCGCGCGGGTTCTCGATCCTGCGAAAGAAGCCGTTCGCCGGGTTGTCCGTGCGCCAGCCCCACTCAACGGCGAGGTTGAACATCTTGCGCAGCACCTCGCCCACGCGGTTGGCGCGCACTGGCGTGGGCTTCGGGCCCTGCAGCTTGCGGGCGCGGTTGTTGGGCTTCGCCTTGCTCGGCCGGGCGCGCCCCTCGGCGATCTTCGCCAGCAGCTTCTCGACATCGGGCTTGGTGATCTCGGTCACGAGCTTCCGGCCCCAGTGCGGCGCGACCAGCTTGGCCAGCATCGACTTCTGATCGGCCGCGCTCACGGGCGCAAGCCGGGGGACATGTTCCTTGATGTAGCGGTCGATCAGATCCTGAAATCGGGGCGCCTCGCGGCGCCTGGAACGCTCGCCGAGCGGATCGCCCCCGGCATCGACCATTCGGCGCAGTTCCCTTGCGCGCTCGCGGGCCGCGGTGACCGACCATTCCGGCCAGCGGGCGAAGGTCATCCGGCGCTGGCGCCCGTCGACGCGGTAGTCGAAGGTGAAGGCTCGCCCGCCGCCGCGATAGATGCAGACGGCAAAGCCGCGAATGTCGGCATCGAAGATCTGGTAGTCCCGCCCCGGCACCGGCACGGCATCGCGCAGGATCTTCTCCGTCAGACGTTCGCGGTTCGGCATCGTCAGTGGCCCTCTTTTCGTCTCCATGACGCGTGAATTCAAAGCGATAGCAAGGCAATCATGGCCGGTGCCGTGGCGTCGAGGCAGCGGCCGGCAGTCACCGGCAGTGACGCCGCCAGACCGGTGCCACCCCAAGATTTGTTGATGATCGGGGCGCGATGCGTCCGGATTGGCGATCGGCGCTGGGCGCGCGCATGGGCACCGGTTTCCCCACCGAGCGCTGCGTCAGGACGGGGTTCCAGCCTTTTCCCAATGAAATCAGGCACCGGCAGCGGTTCGGCGACCTCGCTGCCGGTGACTGCCGGTCAGTCCCACCCTGCCACCTCCTGAACATTCCCCCCGAAACCCTCCCTCGCCCCAGAAATTCGGGGGGTTCCGGCTCGATCAGTGGGTTCATGCGCACCGGCGTCAGGCCTCCGGAGCCGCGCCAGAGGTTTGCAAATCTTGCTGCAACGCAGCACGCGTTGCACCCGAAATCGCGCAAGCCCAATGAAACAAGGGGTGGCACGGCCCTGGCAAATCCACTGCCGGTGACTGCCGGTCACTGCCTTCCTGCCACCCCTGCCCATCTGTCCCTGCTGGTCTCCGACACCTGCCCGCATCGGGCGACACTCGGGAGAGCAGACATGAAACAGACCGAACCCCTCACCTCGGACCCCAGGTCGGGCACCTCGGGGGCGATCCTCGCGGGATGGATCAGCCGGGGCGAACTGGCCCGCGAACTGGGCCTGACCGAGGACACCTTGCGCCGCTGGGAAGACCGCCGCATCGGCCCGGTCTGCGTCCGCGCCGGACGCCGGGTCTATTACCGCCGCACGGCGGTGCAGGACTGGCTCGTCGCGCAGGAGGCCGCGAAGCAGGCGCGCGGGCGGGGGCACAGATGATGACGCCCGCCTCATCCCCCTGGCCAAGGGCCCGCGTACTCGAGGCCCGCGCCGTCATCGCCGACGTCGCGCATCACTCGGACCACCTGGTCCGGCTCGCTTGCAATGTGCTGAGCGCGCATGGCGAGACCGAGGCCGAGCGTCGCGAGGCCCGCGCCCTCCTGTTCGTGATCGAGGCCCGCTGCCCGGCTAGGCATCGCCGTGCCCATCGCGCCGACCACGATGATGCGCCGGAGGTGCCCCGATGAAGCGCCGCGGCACACCCGAGGCCGATCTGCAGCGCGCGGTGGTCCAGGCGCTGCGCTTTGCCCTGCCCCGCACGGCCATCATCCATCACTGCGCCAACGAGGTGACCGAGGCCGGGCCACGCGGCGCGAAACGTCAGGCGATCCTCGTCGGCATGGGCGTCCATCCCGGCTTCGCCGATCTGATGCTGCTCTGCGATGGCCGCGTTGTGTTCCTCGAACTGAAATCCCTCAAGGGGCGACTCAGCCCGGCGCAAGAGGCGTTTCGCGATGCCGTGCTGGCGCAGGGGCACGGCTGGGCGCTGGTGCGCTCGCTCGATGACGCGCTGGGCGCGCTGGCGGACCATGGGTTCACCACGCGTGTCGCGGCCCCGGTCCGGAGACCCGCGCCATGAGCCACGAAGCCACCAACTGGGCCATCAAGCAGCGCGGGCTGAAGCCGACCACCAAGATCGTGCTCTGGCATCTCTGTGACCGGTTCAACCCGGACTACGGCTGCTTCCCCTCGCAGGACCGGCTGGCCGAGGATTGCGAGATCAGCCGGTCGACGCTGAACGAGCATCTCGGTCAGCTCGAGGCGGCAGGGCTCCTGCGCCGTGTCCCACGCCTGCATCCGATCACCAAGCGGCAGATGCCGACCCGCTACATTCTGGGCTTCGAGCCGGGCTTCACACCGCATGTGCCAGACCCGTGTCCGGAAACCGGACATGGAAATCCGGACAACGGAGAAACCTGTTCAGAACCAGCGCCTTTCGAGGATGATGCGCCCGTCGATCCCGAGCCGTGTCCAGAAACCGGACACGGGTGTGGCGCCCATCCCGTGTCCGATATTGACCCCGACCCGTGTCCGGAAAATGCCGAAAGCCGTGTCCGGAATCCGGACACTAACCCTGTAAGGGAACCTCTAAGTAAACCAGTAAAGGAGGAGGAGGGCGCGCAGGCGCGCGAGGCCATCTCCGAGGAGTTTTTCGGGGAACTGATCCGGGCGCTGGGCCTGGAACCGACTGCCCTGCCCGGCTGGTGGCAAGGATGGCCGCCCCGCGAACATATCAGACGCTGGCGCGACGATCTGGGGCTCGACGAGGACGCGATCCTCGCGGTGGCCGAAGCCTCAAGGCGTGATCATCCCGAACCGCCTGATGGGCCCAAGGCGCTCGACCGCGCCATGCAGCGCGCCGCCCAGCGCCTGAAACAGACCAGTGCAGGCTCTGCCGCCACGGGCCCGATCAACGGCAACGGCCGATCCCGGCGAGGGAAACAAGACGCAGGCTCGCCACCCAGCGCCGACGAACTGGCGGCCTTCTACGCGGGTCTGGTCAATTCGGACAAGTTCCTGCCGCCCAGCATGATCAGCAATTCCATGCGCGATGCCATGCTGGCGCGCGGCCTGGTCTCGCCAGAGCGCTTGCGCGAACGGGGCGTGCAATGAGCGGGGTGGATCGACGGCTCGCGCGCATGTCGTTGCCCAGCGCAGCGCGCAGCAGAAAGGTCAAACGCGCTATGCCGGTGCAGCAGGCGCTGGAATGGGCGTTCCGAGTCGAGAAGGCCCAGCTCGAGCTTCCCCTGCCCCACGACGTGACCGAGGAAGGCTTCGGCTTTGGTCTCGAGTATGTCCTGCTGCAGCGCGCCGCGCTGGGCTGCAAGGTGGACGGCGGCCAACACAAGATCGGCGGATACACCCATGAGGATGCCGAGGTGATCGCCGCGACTGTCGCCGGGCTCCCCCAAAGTATGGGCGGAAAGCGCATGGCGATCCGGGTGGCGGAACTGGCGCGGGCCGGGCTGACGCCGGACTGGATGCCGGGTGCGGTGCCACGTTGCGTCCCGGTCGAGGTGAAGCGCAACCAGCATGGCGAACGGGCCAGCACCATCGTCGTGGGCACCGAGCGCATCCGTGTCCGCGGCGGCTCGCCCTCCGGCAGGTGGAAAACCATCGAAATCCTTGCGTGCCCGGTTACCTTTTCCCCGCATCCCCACCAGATCGAGGCGGCCCGGCGGGCCTATGATGACTGGTGGAATGCGCTGGACTGGGTGCGGGAAGGGCTGGCCTCGAGCGGGATGCTGCGCGATAGCGAGGTGACAGGAGAGATGCCGAAAGCACGTCCGTGGACCAGCCGTCCGCGCAGCCGGTCCCCGCAATGCGATGCATCTGGCGCTGACCTGGCCTGGCAACCCGGCTGTGTGGGGTCTCCCGCCCCCGACACATAATGGGGCATCAGCGGTCAGTACCGCAAGATAAGCCGATTTGTTTTTGTATTGTTCTTGCGTTTGGGGAGCATCCCGCGCATTGTGTCAGAAATCGACCCAGGGGACGGGCGATACCCGACAGGAGCCGGCCAGACATGACCGAATTCGCGACATTGCTGCAGCAAGTGGGCTGGCCGGTGGCAGAGGCTGCCGCAAAGCTCGGATACTCCGAAGGCCACGTTTACCGCTGGAAACGTGGCGAAGAAACCCCGCGCGAAGGCGTCTTGCGCCTGCTGCGCCAGGAGACAGCCGCACGGCAGGCGCAGTTACCGGGCGGTGATTTCACCTTCATTGATCTCTTTGCCGGGATTGGCGGTCTCAGACTGGCCATGCAGCAGGCAGGCGGCCGATGCGTCTTCACGTCCGAATGGGACAAGTTTGCCAGAACCACCTATCAGGCAAACTTTCCGGACAACCGGGAGCCGGAGGGTGACATCCGCCTCGTCAACGCAGATGATATTCCTGCGCATGATGTACTCGTAGCGGGATTTCCATGCCAGCCTTTCTCGATTGCCGGTGTGTCGAAAATGAATGCGCTGAATCGTAAGCACGGGTTTCTGAACGAGACACAGGGCACGCTGTTCTTCGATGTGCTGCGCATCCTGATGCATCACAGGCCAGCCGCCTTCCTGTTGGAGAACGTCAAGAACCTGAAGAGCCACGACAAGGGCAAGACCTTTGCCGTTATCAAGCGCTCACTGGAAGACGAGCTCGGCTACAAGCTGCACACCCGGATTATCGATGCAGCGCATTTCGTCCCGCAGCACCGCGAGCGTATCGTCATGGTCGGGTTTCGGGAGGACGTTCCGTTCTCCTTTGATGACATGATCATTCCTCCGCGTGGCCACCGCCGCATGCGCGATATCCTGCATCCGGAGAATGGTGCTGAGGCACCGGAAAGCCATTACACTATCGGGCCGGATGCAGCGGTCGATCCGCGCTACACGCTGACCGACAAGCTCTGGGCCTATCTGCAGGGCTATGCTGCGAAGCACCGTGCGAAGGGAAATGGCTTTGGTTTTGGTCTGGTCGACGGCGACAGTATCGCGCGCACGCTCTCGGCCCGCTATTACAAGGATGGCTCGGAAATCCTGGTCAGCCAGGGCGAGAATCGCAACCCGCGCCGGCTGACTCCAAGGGAATGCGCACGTCTGATGGGCTACGGTGAGAATTTCCGCATTCCTGTTTCCGACACGCAGGCCTATCGCCAGTTCGGCAATTCGGTAGCCGTTCCGGTCTTCGCCGAGGTATCGCGCGTCATGCGGCCGCATATCCTCGAGCTGGCTGGCACCGGAAACCGGCTGCTCGACAAAGTTGGCTGACGTTCACGACAGGGAAACGCGCAGCCGGAACATGGCGGCGATCCGAGGACGGGACACAAAGCCAGAGCTCGTGCTGCGGCGCGGTCTTCATGCGCTGGGCTTTCGCTACCGGCTGCATGGCCGCAATCTCCCCGGCAGACCAGACATGGTGTTTCCGAAGTTTCAGGCGGTCCTCTTCGTCAATGGCTGCTTCTGGCACGGACACAGCTGCGACCAGTTTCGCTGGCCAAGAACGCGCGAAGCGTTCTGGCGCGACAAGATCGGGGCCAATATTGCCCGTGACCAGCACGCCCTCATCGCACTGCAGGACGCCGGGTGGCGCACCGGCATCGTCTGGGAATGCGCGATCAAAGGCAGGGGCCGCCATGAGCCTGCAGCGCTGATTGCGGCTGTTGCGAACTGGCTGCGTTCGGGCGAGACTATCCTTGATCTGGGCGGGCACAGCGCCGTCACGGGTAAAGGGCACTGAATGGCAGCACGTGGCTATCTTTCGCAGTATTTCGAAGGCGCAGGCGCCAAAGTACTGCGTGGAACCGAGATCGATCCGACTGTCTCGCGCGGGCACGAGTTTCAGGGCGTAGACGCGTTCCGCGTATTCCTCGGAACCCCTACTGAGAAGGAGCAGGTTCCCGTCACCTACATCTGGATGGATGACGAACAGGAAGAACCGGATCGCCTTGAATTGCATGGCACATGGTATGACAGCCGGCGCGGAAAAGGGCACCGGGGCCCCGAGTATCGCCTCTATTACCCGGCATCGGCTGAGCCAGTTGTGCACCGCGCCCGCGACGGGGATACGCTGTTTCTGTGCATGACTGCCCAGCGAAGGGTGCTGGCAATCCTCTGCCCTGCCGGCAGCAGCATTGAACAGAAACTGCTCTGGCTGTTCGGGCTCAGCCTGACAGACGGGTACGAGCTCAACCAGCGCGCGTTGCCCGCCGATGGCGGCCGCGACATCGATCTTGCGGCGAAATTCATCCTCGGTGAACTCGGGATCGAACCCGAAGAGCCTGAACCAGATGCGCTGGACAGGCAGGTTGATCGTTATGGGCTGAAGTTTCCAGGCACTGCGGAATTTTCGGCATTCGCCCGCAAGACTCTGAAGGGCATCGATCCGCGCGAGGATCCGGATGCTGCGCTGATCGCCTGGATGGAACATGAGGAAGCCCTGTTCCGCAGCCTTGAGCGGCGCATCGTCGCCGGGCGGCTGACCGAAGGGTTCAGTGACGGCGAAACGATCGACGTTGATGGGTTTCTGTCGTTTTCACTGTCAGTGCAGAACCGGCGCAAGTCGCGCGCGGGCTGGGCTTTCGGACATCATGTCGAGGCGATCCTGAAGGCACATGGGGTTCGCTATCGCCGCGAGGCCACCACTGAAAAGCGCAATGCGGCGGATTTTCTGTTTCCAGGTGAGGCCGAGTATGCCGATCCGACATTTCCGGCAGCGCGGCTGTCGATGCTGGCCGTCAAGACCAGCTGCAAGGATCGATGGCGACAGGTTCTGGCAGAGGCCGATAGAATATCGCCGAAGCATCTGCTGACACTAGAGCCAGCAATTTCCGAGGCGCAGACGAACGAAATGCAGGCGTCGCAACTTCGGCTGGTCTTGCCGGCTGCGCTGCACGAGACCTACCGGGAGCAGCAGCAAGCATGGCTGATGGATCTGGCTAGCTTTTTGAAATTGGTTAACAGGAGAGCACCGAGATGATGGTGAGAAGGGCGGGAAACTGACCTTCGCTGCAATAGCATGGCATGAGACGGCTTCCTCCAAAAGCAGACATTCGGCAGAGAGATTGGTACAGCAAGAGGGTGACTGTAAACTGGCCTCCGGAATCGCGTTGTAGAAACCGGCATCGCCCAAGGCGGGTCGTTCGTGTACTGAAGTCTTTGAGCATGGATTAGCAGAAAGGGCATAAGGGGTTTGACGGGTAGAAGCAATAATGTTGGTACACTCTTCGATATGGATGAATCCGCGCCAACGATCGATATCAAGTTTGATCGCAGGCTGACGGTTTTAGGATCGCAGTTTGGCGCTATTATTGAGGCGATTGCAGAACCGGCGATTACCCGACGGCTTAGAATAAGACCGTTTTCACAACGACACCTTGTCGGTGTCGTCGGCGAGGATCAGGACGGACGCGAAATCCTATTTCTTCCGCGTAAGACAACCTCATCTGTTCCGTTCGACACAGTGTATGTTTGCTCCTCGGCCGTTGATGTCGAGACCTTTGCCAAGAGGGCCTCTGATGCGCCACTCACACTACTTGCACCCTTGCCGCTAAACCCGAAGAAAGATGCTGACGAAATCTCAAGACTCTGCAATGAGATTGGCTCCAGCTGGAGTGATGGCGTCGCTTTCGCAAAGGAGCAAACGGACGGCAATCAGGTCATCAAACCAGGTTTCCGCTCGCCTCAAATTGGCGCTCTACACGCTTTGCAGGCCCATTGGACCGTGTCCGAGAAGATCGCCACAGTCGTTATGCCGACAGGAACCGGTAAGACGGAGACGATGATTGCAGCCGGTCTTCAAGAACGGGCAAAGTGCATTCTGGTGATCGTGCCAAGCGACGCGCTCCGAACACAGATTGCAAGTGCGTTCGAGCAACTTGGCATACTGACTAAAGCCGGCTTGATTGGTGAAGGTGCGCAATACCCAGTGGTATCGTTGTTGAGCAAGCGGCCAACGAGTGTCGAGGAAGCTCGTGGCCTGTTCGGCATTTCGAACGTCGTTGTCACGACGATGTCTATCGCCGCTGGTGTGTCGCCGGAAATTAAAGCGGCAATGGCCGAGTGTACGTCGCATCTTTTCATCGATGAGGCTCACCATGTGGCTGCGAGGACTTGGCGCGAATTCAGGGAAGCGTTCGGCAACGTCAAAATAGTTCAATTCACAGCAACGCCTTTCCGCAACGATGGAATGCGAGTCGATGGCAAGTTCATTTTTGTTTACCCGCTAGGACTGGCTCAAGCGGAGGGCTATTTCAGGAAAATCGACTATCAGCCCGTCGATGGGCTCGACCGAGAAGATATTGACGAACAAATCATCGAGAAAGTCGGTGAGGCTCTCGAAGCGGACGAGGCGAACGGATATCGCCACCTTGCAATGGCGCGGGGAAACAAGCGGACCCGAGCGGAAGAGTTGCATGAGAAGTATCGACGTCGTTGGCCTCAATACAATCCAGTCCTCCTGCACAGCGGTTTGAGCGCGACCGAGCAAGCTGATGCGATCGCGAAGTTACGAGCAGGCGAGCATCGCATCGTCGTTTGTGTCGATATGCTCGGCGAGGGTTTTGATCTGCCTGAGCTCAAGATTGCGGGATTGCATGATCCAAAGAAGTCTGAGGCTGTGACACTACAGTTCGTCGGTCGCTTCACGCGCACTCGCGACGATCTGGGTGAGGCAACCGTTATCGCCGCGGTGACGCGAGATGATGGAAGCCTCTTGGCAAGTTTGTTCGCTGAGGATGCAGATTGGAACAAGCTCATCAATCAGATTGGTTCAAAAGCAACCGAGCGTGCCGTCCGACGCGAAGAGGTGTTCGAGGGCTTTGGGGGAATTGATGCAAAGATACCCTTGGAAACATTACGCCCGACCTTGGGGACGATTGTCTACAGGACAACCCAATCGCCTTGGGATCCAATTGGTGGCATTGAAAGGTTCGACCACCGTCAGCTGATCGTCGATGGTCCACACATCAATCACCACGATGCGCTGGCAATCTTCATCACCGAACGCGCCGATCTACCGAAATGGAGCCGGTTCAAAGGCATCGCCGATGTAACCTACGATCTCTTCATCGTGCATTGGGATCAGGAGGCCGGTCTGCTCTATGTCTCGGCTTCGCATGATGATCGCCTGGATGATTTGGCCAAGGCGCTATGCGGTGACGATGCCGAACGAATTCGGGGAGAAGATATATTTCGGGTGCTCGATCCTTTACGGCGACCTGTGCTGAACACGCTGGGCTTGAGTGAGACGCGTCGCCGCAAGATCCGTTATTCTCAATATCAAGGCAGCGATATTGCTGACGAACTTCGGAGCCGAAGTGGGAACAGGACGCGCAGCAAGACAAACCTGATGGTTGTCGGCTTCACTGACGATGGCAGGGTGTCGCTCGGCTGTTCGCGAAAGGGAAAGATCTGGGCGCAGGAGCGTACCAATGATTTCGGACGCTGGATGGACTGGTGCCACGACCTCGGTCGTTCTCTTCTCAATGAGACGATCTCGACGGCCGGCATCATTGATCGCCTCATTCAGCCCGAGCTTGTCTCGGAGGTTCCCCAAAAGTCGCCAGTCGCAGTCGATTGGTATGAGGGGATGTCTGTCCTTGATGAGGATAGCTGGATTTTCACCATCAACGGCGAGCAGCACTCCATTTATGACTGTGAACTGGAACTTTCATCGCATGACGCACAGGTCCGAATCGAGTTTGCGATTGTGGCAGGCACTAGGCGAGCAGATTTTACGATGACGATCAACGACGAAGGCGTTCGATACGCGTTGAAAGAAGGTCAGTCTGCGTCAGCCGAAAAGAGTGCGGCGCCTGTGCCGCTGTCACGCTGGTTTCATGAGTATCCCCCGACGATCTACTTCGCCGACGGTGATTCCCTTGTGGCGGATGAACTCTTTCCACTTCCCAATACGGAAGTGCCGTACTTCTCAGATGACCATTTCGAGGTCTGGGATTGGACCGGTGTGGATATCCGCGTTGAATCGCTCGGACTTGAGCGACGGGCCGATAGTGTTCAAGCGCGGACAATCGAGCAGGTTCGCTCAGCTACGGGAAGCCACATCATATTTAATGATGATGGGACCGGTGAGGTCGCCGATGTCGTGGCTTTCGAGCAAGATGGCAATCACGTCACGGTGCGATTGTATCACTGTAAATATTCGTCCTCGGATGCGCCTGGTGCGAGGGTCGGCGACCTCTACGAGGTGTGTGGTCAAGCCCAACGGTCAGTTCGAAGGTGCGAACGACCACAGAGGTTGATCGATCGGTTGCTTAGGCGTGAAGGTGATCGTTTGCGAGCTGGCAAGCCAAGTCGTTTCGAAGAAGGCGGAGTTGACGATTTGAAGGCCCTGCGCGCGCAGCGAAACCAGCTCGAATACCAATTCGAGATCTTTGTGGTCCAGCCAGGGTACTCGCTCGCGGCCAAGAATAGTACACATTCACAAGTCTTGGCCTCAACGGAGTCATTCGTTGTTGATACCTTCGCGTCAAAATTTCGAATGATATGTAGCACATAGAAGAAGGCAGGCCTCTACGCACGGTCTGCGGAACAGGTAGAAGATATGAGATGAAGTCGTTCGATGATTTACCCAAGCGCGATCGCAATCATGCGTTGGAAGACGAGGCTGAAGCTGCTTTCACGGCCTTTATCTCGCGCAGTGACGACTTTGTGTTCCAAGGTTCTGACCGGAAGGACTATGGCACCGACTGCCAAATAGAGGTGGTCTTGAACGGGCAGGCGACCAATGTGCGGGTGCATGTCCAACTAAAGGGAACAGAGCGCGCTCTCAACGCGGATGGCTCGTTTAGCATTGCGGTTGATCGAGCCAATCTGAATTATCTGATTGCGCAGCCGTACAGCTTTTATGTCGGATATCATTCTCCGTCGAAATCGCTTCGCGCCAGCTTCGTTGATGCGGTCCTGCGCCGATACGAGCACAGCGGAAAGGACTGGACCGATCAACAGAGCCTAACGATATCATTCACCGATGAGCTGACGGTTGATCGTTTGAGCCGACTAGCAAATCTTGCGCTGTCTGGGTCGCGGAGTGCACGAGATCGCAGGATCGCACAAACGACAGCGACAATTGAAGCAATGCCTAACGTGGTGCGAGAAGCGAAGCCGGAACTCCACGTGCCAGAGGATTCCGACCTCGCGCGGCAACTTGCCAAGCAGTTTTATGAAAGCGGCGCGGATCGTGTCCTTAGCGCAGCTTTCGAGCAGTTTCTCTCGGTGCTCGGTGCGGATCACGATGCGATGGGCTTTTGCTACATGGCCGAGATAAACTTGGGAATGGGATATCAATCCCCTGACCTGGAGCGGATCGAGGCCGCGTTGACGCATTTTCGATCGAGGCTTGATACAGGCCGCTTTCAGCTCGGAAGCTTACATTACACAATCGGTAACGCACTCTCGGCGCTTGGCCGTGAGCAAGAAGCCAAGACATCATACATTGCTGCGCTTGAAGATTCCGATTTCAGTAGCTCATCGGAGATGGCCGCGCAGTGTCACAAGAACCTCGGCACGAGCATTGAGCGACTCGGCGAGGAGGATATCGCTGCCGAACACTATGTCGAAGCATTGCGATTAAACCCGAACCTGCCAGAGGCACATAACGCACTTGCACATTATCACCATCGTAATGGCCGATACGAGGAGGCGCTGAGTTACTTCGACCGCGTAGTCTTCACGGAGCGGCAACTGGGTCGAACATCGGCGATTTCGGGCTGGCGAATAAACGTCCATTTTATTCTTGGCGATACCCGTGCAGCTTTCCGCGAAATCAATGGCCTGCTGAGCAATGCAGACTCTGAACCATGGATATGGCCTTGGTGCGCTCGGCAGGTTGCTGCTTTCGGGCGTACCTCTGTCGAGAGTGCGCAGCTCGCGCTGGTATTTTGGGATCGCTGCATAGAGATGCATCCGCTATTGGGGCGTGTGCGCGCCGAGCGCCTGCTCACCAGCTTCTATCTGCGCACCAAAGGTCACGATATTGGGGAGTATTCTGAGTTCCGATCAATGTTCGACAAGCATATCGCGACTGTCGATTCTGAAGATGCCGCACTGCCATGGGACCGTCTCGGTCACTGGGCACAGGACGAAGGAAATTGGGAGGAAGCCCAGCTCTGCTATCGCAAAGCGTACGAGCTTGCAGGGGGGCACTATGGCTATTGTTTTGGCACAGCGCTCAATTTTATAGGTCGTTTTGAAGAAAGCCGTCCAATCCTCCTTGAGCAGGCGGAGCATCTTCAACCCGATGCGATGAGTTGGTTCCAATTGGGAGTGGCGAACAGCAACACTGGACGTGGTTCCGAGGCGATCGCAGCCTATGAAAAGGCAATAGAACTCGACCCCGAATATGACATAGCGATGTTTAACCTCGGCGGTGTTCTTTGGAACGAAGGGGAAATAGTCGCAGCCGAGGACGTGTGGCTAAGAGCTATCGAGAAATTCCCCAACCATGAACTTGTGCAAAAAGTTCTCACGAGACTAGATCTAATTCGTTGAAGCCTGACAGGTAACAGTCCATGCGCAGAAGACGCAGTTTGCTGCGGTCTAATGATGTCCGCTTTGGCGAAGCTGCAGTGCAGCATTGCAATGTAACATCAATGGCCGTTTCGGGCCGAACACGTCGCCCCCTCCCTTGGTTCCTCCCGGGCGCGATCCGTATACGGGGGGGCTGAGCGCGCAAGTTTTCTAGCGTCTGGCTTTTTCACCGGGGAATCCACTTCGAAGCCACCCCAGCGGCCTTGCCGGAAATTATGACTCAAAATCAGAATCTTACGGGACCGCACCGCTGGCCAGGGTGGATTTCTCTTGGAATCCAGGGAATCCACTTCGCGGAATCCACTGGCCACCGAAGCCATCTTGGGAAGCCCCCTCAGTCCATATCGGCAGAACACATTGATTCAACGCCAAAAAATGGTTTGACAAAGCTGCCCCCCTTGACGTAGCTCTTAATCATCGAAGAATTGCGCTCGGAGGATACCCCTCGCGGGCGCTTTCATTTTCTTGAAGTCTCAGAAGCTGCTCGCCTGCCAGTAATTCTGGCCGCGCGCTTGCGTCTATCCACCCTGCCCCACACCTGAAAGCCGCCCATGGACCTCGTCTTCGCGCCGAGCCAGATCGAAACCTGGCCGATAGCCCGGCTGCGCCCCTATGCCCGCAATGCCAAGATGCATGGCGATGACCAGGTCGCGAAGATCGCCGCCAGCATGGCCAAGTTCGGCTGGACCGTTCCTTGCATGGTGGCCGACGATGGCGAGCTGATCGCGGGCCATGGCCGGGTGCTTGCCGCCACGATGCTCGGGTTGACCGAGGTGCCGGTCATTCGTCTGGCGCATCTGGATGAAGCGGAACGGCGGGCCTATCGGATCGCCGACAACAAGCTTACAGAGCTGGGCGAATGGGACGAGGCCCTGCTGCGCGACGAGATCGCTGGCCTGCTTGCCGAGGATTTCGACCTGTCGCTGCTTGGGATCAGCGACGATGATCTAGATGCGCTGCTGCGGGATCCAGAAGCGCTGGGCGGTGACGGCCCGGTCGAGGGTGAGGACGATGTGCCGGACCTGCCGGTCACGCCAGTGTCGGTGCCGGGTGACCTCTGGCAGCTGGGTGCGCACCGGCTGATCTGCGGCGACAGCACATCGGCCGATGTCGTGGGACGGCTGCTGGGCGATGTCCTTCCGCTGTTGATGGTCACAGACCCGCCCTATGGCGTGGAGTACGATCCCTCCTGGCGCAACCAGGCCGGGGCCGCGAAGACCAAACGCACCGGCAAGGTACTGAACGACGACCGCGCCGACTGGCGCGAAGCATGGGCGCTGTTCCCAGGCGATGTTGCCTATGTCTGGCACGGCGCACTGCATGCCGCGACCGTGGCCGACAGTCTGGTGGCCACGGGCTTCGCGATCCGGTCACAGATCATCTGGGCCAAGGACCGGCTGGTCCTCAGCCGCGGCGACTATCACTGGCAGCATGAACCCTGCTGGTATGCCGTACGTGCCAAGGGCAAAGGCCATTGGGCAGGCGACCGCAAACAGACGACGCTGTGGCAGATCGCCAACCGGGATCAGGACGCAGACACGGTACACGGCACGCAGAAACCGGTCGAATGCATGCGGCGCCCGATCCTGAACAACTCCAGCCCCGCTCAGGCGGTCTATGAACCCTTCATGGGATCCGGCACCACGCTGATCGCGGCCGAGACTACGGGGCGTGTCTGCCTCGGCGTGGAACTGAACCCGGCCTATGTCGATGTCGCCATCGAGCGCTGGCAGTCCTTCACCGGCCAGGAAGCGCTGCTGGCGGAAACCGGCGAGACCTTCGCCGCCCTCAAGCCCAAGCGGCTGGCCGCATGACGATGCATCTGCGCCCGAGCCAGATCGCGTTCTGGCCGCTGGACCGCCTCCGCCCCTATGCCCGCAATGCCAAGACCCATGATGTGCATCAGGTGGCCAAGATCGTTGCCAGCATGGCCGAGTTCGGCTGGACTGTCCCTTGCCTCGTCGCGGCCGACGGCGAGCTGATCGCGGGCCATGGTCGCGTCCTGGCTGCCGCGCAGCTCGGGTTCGCCGAGGCACCGGTCATCGTGCTGGACCATCTGACCGAGGCGCAGCGCCGCGCTTACCGGATCGCCGACAACAAACTGACCGAGATGGGCGGCTGGGACGAGGCGCTGCTGCTGGAAGAACTGCGCGGGCTGATGGCAGAAGACTTCGACCTCGGGCTGATCGGGGTCCCCGAGGATGAGCTGGACGCGCTGCTGCACGAGGCCGATGATGACCGTGCGCCGATCGACGATGACTCCGCCGACCACATCCCCGAGCCCCCGGCCGAGCCGATCACGCGGCCCGGCGATATCTGGGCGCTGGGCGACCATCGGCTGATCTGCGGCGATGCCACCGAACCGGCCGTTGTGGCAAGGCTGATGGACGGGGCGGAGGCGTCGCTGATGTTCACCTCGCCACCCTATGCCCAGCAACGCGACTATGGCGCGGCGAAGGAAAAGGTCGGCGATTGGGATGCGCTGATGCAGGGCGTGTTTACCGCAGCGCCAGTCAGCGCCGATGCCCAACTGCTGGTCAACCTCGGCCTTGTCCATCGCGACAGCGAATGGCAGCCCTATTGGGAAGGATGGGTGGAATGGATGCGCAAATCTGGCTGGCGGCGGTTTGGCTGGTATGTCTGGGATCAGGGCCCGGGCTTGCCGGGAGACTGGAACGGCCGCCTGGCCCCTTCGCACGAGTTCATCTTCCATTTCAACCGCGCGCCGCGCAAACCTCGCAAGACCGTCCCGTCCAAGCACGCGGGCGAAACCCTCGGTGGCGGCGGGCTACGCGGGGCTGACGGCACGGTCCATCGCAAAACTGGCTTCGGCAACGCGATCCAGACCCACCGCATTCCGGACAGCGTGTTCCGCATCATGCGCCACAAAGGGGGCTTGGGTGCCGCTGGATCGCACCCGGCCGTGTTTCCGGTGGCGCTGGTCGAGGCAATCCTGGAGGCCTTCACAGATCCCAGCGATCTGGTGTTCGAGCCGTTCTGCGGCTCCGGCACCCAGCTGATCGCAGCGGAACGCACCGGGCGGCGCTGCTGGGCCATCGAGCTGGACCCGGTCTATTGCGACGTCGCGGTGCGGCGCTGGGAATTGGCGACGGGGCGAATGGCCAGCCGTGTCGCGGAACCCACTGAGGCCAAGAGCCCGGCGCGTCGCGGGAGGAAACGCGCATGACTGCCCAGTCGCGCCGCATGTCTCTGATCGAAGCCGTCACCAATGTGGCGCTGGGTTATGTGCTGGCTGTCGCCACGCAGATTCTGGTGTTCCCATGGTTCGGCCTGCATGCGAGCCTTGGTGACAACCTGGTGCTGGGCGCAGTTTTCACCGCAATATCGCTCGTGCGCAGTTATGCGCTGCGCCGGTTTTTTGAGGTGATGATCAGGCGATAGACGGGGTGGCGCAGATTTGAATTCAATCCGCCCTGACCTACCTGACACCTATGGAAAAGAAAGCGCAGACATCCGTCCTCTACAACGCAAACTGCCCCGTCTGTAACTTCGAGATACAGCATTATGCGCAGTATGCCGAGGCAAACGACCTGCCGATACGGTTCGATGATCTGAACTCGGACGCGCGGGCTCAGTGGGGGCTCGATGCCGATACCGCCGCACGGCGGCTATACGTGCTGCATGAGGACAAACTGACTTCAGGGATACCCGCATTTCTGGTCCTTTGGGCACAGATGCCGAAATACCGTTGGCTGGGGCGGATCGTGGGGCTGCCGGGGATCAGACAGGTTGCTTCTGCGCTCTATGATTTTGTTCTCGCGCCGATCATTTACCGTTGGCATCTGCGCCGACTGCGCAAACGTGCAGCCTGAGCGCTAGGAAATTACCATCGCTTCCAACTTGTGGACGGTTCCCCTACCTGCGACCTTTTCAGACGTGATTGGCAGTCCCAGCTTCTTCTTCAGCCCGCCCGAGATCATGCCTCTCGCTGAATGTGCCAACCAGCCAGTCGCATCGACGATCTCGGTGATGGACGCGCCCTCGGGTCTCTGCAGCAGCGCGATGATTTGCGCCTGCTTGGTGCCGGAGCGGATGGAGATTGGCTTTGGCGCGTCGGTGTCGGCGGGTTGCCCGTCCGCTTCCATCTGCGGTATTCCCTGCCGCGCACTGGCGGCGGCGCTGGCCGCAACCGGCTCGATCCCGATGGCTTCCAGCCCGGCTTCTGTGGCGATCAACGTGGTACCATGACCATCGCCGGTTTCACGCCAGAGCGGCTCGCCCCGGCGCAGATCAGCATCGACTTCCTCGAGCCAGCCATTGGTGATCATGCGATTGACCGCCATTTTCGCAGCAGCGCCATGCAGGCCTTCGGGCAGTGGCATGGCCAGATTGCCGGGGCGGGTGGCTGCGCGACTGAGGATGATGGTCTGGGTGTCAGTCAGTTTGGGCATTCTCGCCTCCTGTCGTGATCGGGGAAAAGGGGTCTGGGTCAGTCGCTCTCGGCCATGCTGGCGGCGATTGCGAAATGCTGAACCCAGCCAGTCAGATATGGCAGGCCCTCGGGGATGCCCTCGTCGCGCTCAAGCTGGCGCGAGATGCGCCAGTCCTGCCATCTGCGGATCGAGGATTTGATCGCGGTTTCACTGTCGATCTTGCAACCCACCATGTTGCCAACAACATCATCGGCGAAATGCCGGCCCATGCGGCTGTCGAGAAAGTCGCGGATGCCGATCATCTCCTCCTCTGTGGTGGCGCGGATGGCCTTGGCGATCAGGGTCGAAGCCAGCGCCCAGACCTCCACGCTGCGCCGGTCGCGCTCGGGGCAAGTCGTCAGGGTGCTGAAGAATCCGTGGTCAGGGTTGCGGCTGGGCAGAATGGCAGGCGTGGTCATCACAGGGGCTCCTTGGGGTGAGTTGCATCGTTTCCGTGAAACAACCATCGCTCTGGAGCGCTGATTATCGTAGACAAATCTAAGCAATATCATTGCTTTATGATAGCACTGGGCTGGTTCAGGAAATCCGATCGGGATCGATCAGCGCGGCCTGCTCAGCCTCATGGCGCTGAGCTGCATCGGGCGGGTCGCGCCGCGCATTGACGAGCGCGACAAACAGCGCGCGCGCGACGGCGGCGACCTCATCCGCCCCGGCGCTGGTCAGATTGGCATCGTGGATGGCAATGGCCTCGCCCAGATCGGTCAGCGCATAGAGCGTGGCGAATTCGGCGTCTGTCGGGTCGCAGGTTTCGGTGTCGCGGTCGTCGGGGCTGATCGCCACGCTGCGGCAGAAGCGCAGATCGAAGCCGGTGGCGCAATTGCGACGGATCACATCGTCGAGGGTTTCGCCTTCGGAGAGGCAGTTCAGGGACAGATCAGGCATTGGGCGTTCCCTTCAGGGGCGTGGGTTGCAGGATCGAGTTCGATCCATGTGCCGTCCTGCCAGACGTAAAGGTGGCAGAACTGACAGGTGGGGCGCGGCAAGATCACCGGGTCGCGGGGCCTCTCGAAGGCTTCGATCTCACCGGCGCGGACTTGCCGGATTTCCTTCGCGGCGAGGATTTCCTTGGGCGTCCACGGGGCCAGCGCGGGCAGCATGTGCAAGGGATAGCCGTCATAATGGACGTATGTGTGCGCCCATTGATCTAGCCCGATCTGGATGGCGATTTGCGCGCGCGTGCTCATGATGCAGTCCTGAATTCGGTATCCGCTCGGCCAACAGCGCGCCCGGCCTCAAAGGCCTCCTCAAGCGCGGCGCGGATCGCCCAGACAGCAACATCGTGGAAATCGAGCCGGTCCCAATTGCGGGTTTCCAGCGTCTCGAGGCGAAACTGGCGCTGTGCGATCTCGAGGATCAGGGAATCGCGGGCGGCGTTGGGGTCGGTTTTGGTGCGGCGTGGCATGGTTTTGCTCCGTGTGGCTTGCGGTGTGCGGGCTCAGATGAACCCAAGCTGCTTCAGGACGGGGACGACATCCGCGAGCTCGATGGTGAGGCAGTCGATCCCGACCCGCCCTGCCATCTCGAAGACCTCCGCATTCAGGCTCTGGTCGTTGAGGTGGCGCTGCAGTGTGGCGGTACTCATGGCCTGCACAAAGCGGGTGCGGTCGATGAAGATGCGGGTCGCGTCGGAGGGGATTGCGATGGTCATGGGTCTGTCCTTCCTTGCGGTGTCTGTGGGGTGCGATGCACTCGTTTGTCTCGCACAATGAATCGCTCTATCCGGGAGTGTAATCAACTGAATAAGAAGCATATTTCCGTTTAGTTTCAATATATTGAGGGCTGTCACAGAGCCATGGAAGGTCTGTCTGAACGCGCCTATGCCGCCCATTCCGGCCTCTCACGCGGGGCGGTTCAAAAGGCGCGCAAGACCGGGCGGCTGGTGCTCTTTGCCGATGGATCGATCAATGCGGCGGCCTCGGATGCACGACGCGGTGCAATGACCGATCCGGATCAGCAGATGCGCTCGCGCGCTGGGTCCGGTACGAGCGATGGCACTGTCTCCGGTCCCGGCGACAGCACCTCCTATCTGAAGGCGCGCACGGCGCTGACGGTATATCAGGCGCAGGAACGGCAGCTCTCGATCCAGCGCAAGAAGGGCGTGCTGGTCGATCGGTCGCGCGCCGAGACGCTGGTGTTTCGTCTTGCGCGCCAGGAGCGCGACACATGGGTCACATGGCCCACCCGCGTGGCCGCCCTCATGGCCGCGCAATTATCCGCAGAAATGGAGAAGGCCTCGGGCACACCGGTGACAATCGAGACTGCAATCCTGCAAAGGGTGCTGGAAACCCATGTCCGAGAGCAGCTCGACGCCCTGTCCGACCTCCGGGTCAGCCTCAGTTGATCAGGATGAACTGAGCGCCGATCTGAATCTCGGCTTCGACGGGGCCGAGGATATCCTACGCGCCTGGCGGCGGGGCATGCGACCCGATGCCGACCTGACCGTGTCGGAATGGGCGGATGCGCATCGCTGGCTCAGCTCGCGCGCCTCGGCCGAGCCGGGGCGGTATCGCACCGCGCGGACGCCTTATCTGCGCGCGATCATGGATGCGCTGTCCCCGAGCCACCCGGCGCAGCGGATCAGCTTCATGAAGGCGGCGCAGGTCGGGGCCACGGAGGCGGGCAACAACTGGATCGGCTTTATCATCCACCACGCGCCCGGCCCGATGCTGGCGGTGCTGCCGACGGTCGAGATGGCCAAGCGGACATCGCGCGGCCGGATCGATCCGCTGATTGAGGATAGCGCAGCGCTTAAGGAGCGCGTCAAACCTGCCCGCTCGCGCGATGCCGGCAACTCGATGCTGTCCAAGGAATTTCCCGGCGGCATCCTGGTGCTGACCGGCGCGAACTCGGCGACCGGCCTGCGGTCCATGCCTGCACGCTATGTGTTTCTGGATGAGGTCGACGCCTACCCACCGTCGGCCGACGAGGAAGGCGATCCGGTCACGCTGGCCGAAGCACGCACCACTACCTTCGCGCATCGGCGCAAGGTGTTCATGGTCTCGACACCCACGATCCGGGGGCTGAGCCGGATCGAGCGGGAGTTTGAGGCCAGCGACCAGCGCCGCTACTTTGTGCCCTGCCCGCATTGCGGTCACAGGCAATGGCTGCAGTTCGAGCGGCTGCGCTGGGACAAGGGTCGGCCGGACACGGCGGCCTATCACTGTGAGGGCTGCGAACGCCCCATCGCCGAACACCATAAGACGGAAATGCTGGCGCGGGGCGAATGGCGGGCAACGGCGATCAGCGCGGACCCGAACGCCATCGGCTTCCACTTGTCTGCCCTCTATTCGCCGATCGGCTGGAAGAGCTGGGAGCAAATTGCGCGCGACTGGCTGGCCGCGCAAGGGTCGGACGAAATGCTGCGCGCCGCGCGCAATACGCTGCTGGGTGAGACCTGGATCGAGAGCGGCGAGGCGCCCGAATGGCAGCGGCTGGCGGATCGGCGCGTGACCTTCCCAGCGCAAGTCCCGGCAGGCGGTCTGTTCCTGACCGCCGGGGCAGATGTCCAAAAGGACCGGATCGAGGTCGATGTCTGGGCCTGGGGGCGGGGTGGGACAAGCTGGCTTGTCGATCACATCGTCATTCCGGGTGGGCCGGATGATCCGGCATGCTGGGACAAGCTGACCGCACTGCTTGGACAGACATGGACGCACGAGAATGGTGCAATTATGACGCTGGCGAAGCTGGCGATCGATACCGGCTACGAGTCCGCCGCCGTCTATGCATGGTCCCGCAAACAGGGCATCGCGCAGGTGGCCCCAGTGAAGGGTCTCGAGGGGTTCAATCGGGCGACACCGGTGTCGGGGCCAACCTTCGTGGATGCCACGGTGAACGGGCGCAAGCTCAAGCGCGGGGCACGGCTCTGGACGGTGGCCACGGCCACCTTCAAGGCCGAGACCTATCGGTACCTGCGCATCGAGCGGCCGTCCGAGCCGCAGGCCTCCAACCCGGCAGGCACCATCCACCTGCCCGACTGGATCGACAGCGAATGGCTCAAGCAGCTGGTCGCAGAACAACTGGTCACGATCCGCGACCGGCGCGGCTATGCCCGGCAGGAATGGCAGAAGATGCGCGAGCGCAACGAGGCGCTCGACACCCGGGTTTATGCGCGCGCGGCGGCGTGGATCCTCGGCGCGGACCGTTTCGACGAGCGCATGTGGCAGCAGCTGGAGAAACAGGCGGGAGTGGAAACTGCCGCTGTGCCTATGGATGCCGCGCCGGAGAAACCGACAGCCCCGCAAGCCGGGCAAGTGACAACGCCAAGGCGGCGCGGCTGGAAGATCAGCACGCCCCGATACATGGAGTGATCAGAAGCCCGAGAAGACCATGTCGAGGGCGCCGCGAATCTCATAATCAAAGCTCGACAAATCAGCGACAGGTTGTCCCTTGAGCAAGGCCGAGGGGATCGCGGCCATTTCGGCCGTGTGCAGCACATGCGCGGCGCCCTCGATCTCGAAGCCCGGCTCGAGCCGCTCGATGGCCTTCGGTCCCGAGGCGGCCGGCAGCAGCGGCGCGACCACCCGGGTGCCGGTCTCGATCAGATCTGTCTGGAGGTCGAGCACCAGCCGGCCTCCAGGCACGCGATAGACATGGAACTGCGCCATCAATCGAGCTTCAGGACCTGAAGATCGGCCAGTGGGGTGCCGTTGGCCTCGATCCAGGCGCGGCGCTCGGCGATGGCCTCGGCGTTCTCACGCGCCCAGGCCTCGGCCTTGGCAGCGCGCACGGCCTCGGCCAGCGCCGCATCGCTGATCGCGGAGACATTCAGGCCCAGCTCGCGCGCGGCGGCGAGGGTGGCGGCGTTCAGCGAGACATTCGTGCGCTGCTTCTCGGTGCTGCTCTGCGGCATCAGGTCCTCCATCGACACAACCAGAATACACACGATGCGTGTTCACAACAAGCGCGCTGCGCGACAGGCAATACGAGACCCCCATGACCCTCGATGATCTCAAGGCCCGCCACAGCGCGCTGCTGGCCGCGCGCTTCAGCGGTACGCGCTCGGTCAGCTACGACGGCAAGAGCATCAACTATGGCTCGGACGCGGAACTGGCCGCCGCCCTTGCCGATATCGAGCGCCGGATCGCCAGGCTGGAACGCGGCGCTGGGCGCGTCCTGCGCCCCTTCGCCGTGAAGGATCTTTGATGAACTGGCGGCAGCGTCTCGGGGCCTTCATCGGTGGGTTCGATGCCGGTCAGCACCATCGTCGCCTGCGCGGGTTCCGTGCGACGCGCGGACATGTCAACTCGCTCATCGCCGCGGCGGGGCCCGACATCACCGCCCGCGCGCGCTGGCTCGTGCGCAACAACGGCTATGCCGTGAATGCGGTCGAGAGCTGGGCGGCCAATACTGTGGGCGACGGGATCAAGCCGATCTCGAAGATCGGGGATCCTGCGCGCAAAGAGAAGCTACAGCGCCTGTGGCTCGCCTGGACCGACGAAGCAGACGCGGAGGGGCTGACCGACTTCTATGGGTTGCAGCGCCGCGCCGCGCGCGAGGTGTTCATGGCAGGCGAGGTGTTCTTCCGGATCCGGATGCGTCGCGCGGGCGACGGTCTGACGGTGCCCCTGCAGCTGCAGATGCTGCCCGCCGAGATGCTGCCGCTCGAGCAAACCGGCACGGCTGCCAATGGCAACGCGATCCGCCAGGGCATCGAGTTCGACCGGATCGGACGGCGCGTCGCCTATCATTTTTTCCGCCGCCACCCGGGCGACAGCACCGATCCGGGGCTCGCGGGCGAGTTGGTGCGTGTCCCCGCATCGGAAATCATTCATGTAATCGACCCGGTCGAAGGCGGCCAGCTGCGCGGGGTGTCGAAACTGGCACCGGCCATCGTGAAGCTATTCCTGCTCGATCAGTATGATGATGCCGAGCTCGACCGGAAGAAAGTCGCGGCCATGTATGCGATGTTCGTCACCTCGCCCGCTCCAGAGAACCCGCTGGCGCCTGCCGAAGATGACGATGTGCCAGATGGTGTCGAGATCAGCCCGGGCCAGATCGTGCGGCTGGATCCCGGTGAAGATGTCACCGTCGGCCAGCCCGCCGATAGCGGCGCGACCTACGAGCCTTTCCAGTATCGCACCTTGCTGCAGATTTCCGCCGCACTTGGCATCCCTTATCCCTACATCGCCAATGACATGGTGAAGGGGAACTTCTCGAACTCCCGCCTGGCGTTGATCGAATTCCGCCGCCGCGTGTCGGCCTGGCAGCACTCCGTCATGGTGTTTCAACTCTGCCGCCCCGTCTATGCACGCTGGATGGATGCCGCTGTCCTGTCCGGTGCGCTCACCCTGCCCGGCTATGAGGCCAACCGCGCGCGGCTGCTCACCGCCGACTGGCTGCCCACCAAATGGGACTGGGTCGATCCGCTGAAGGACGCCAATGCCGAGATCGCCCAGATCGAGGCCGGCCTGAAATCCCGCACGCAGGCCATTGCCGAACGCGGCTACGACGCCGAGCAGGTCGACCGCGAAATCGCGGCGGAACGGGCGCGCGAGCGTGCGCTGGGCCTCGATTTCCGCCGCCCGGGATCGCCTGCGCAAGGCGTACAGGCGGTGCCGGGCACCGATGACAGTTCGGACGCGACTGCGCGAGGCGATGCCGATGAGGCTAACGACACCGATGACGCGGATGACCGTCCGCGCCCAGACGAGGACCAGCCCTGATGCTCCATGCCCGCATTGCCGCGCGCGCCTTCAACACGCCGCTGCTGGTGGAACCCTCCAAGGCCATGGCCTTCCTGTCCGGACTTGGCCCGCGCATCCTCGGACGGCGGGTAGAGTTGCCCCATGGGGATGCCACGCCGGATGGCAACATCGCCCTGCCCGCCCGCGCCAGCTTGCTGGCTGGCGGTCTGGCAGACAGCTACCGCCAGCATGGCGATACGCCCTACCCGATCGTCGACGGTATTGCCGTGATCGAGATCGCGGGCGTGCTGATCCACCGGGGCGGCTGGATCGGCCAATCCTCGGGCCAGACCAGTTATGAGGGGATCGCTGCCCAGATCGAGGCGGCGGCCAGCGATCCGGCGGTGCGCGGCCTGGCATTGGAAATCGACAGTTTTGGCGGCGAGGTTGCGGGTGTTTTTGACCTGGCAGATCGCATTCGTGCCATCCGAGAAGCCAAGCCGGTCTGGGCCTTTGTCGCCGAACATGCCTTCTCGGCGGGCTATGCGCTGGCGAGCCAAGCCGACCGTATCCTCCTGCCACGCACCGGCGCGCTGGGCAGCATCGGCGTGGTGGTGCTCCATGCCGACCTCTCTGGCCAGCTCGATCAGGACGGGGTGCGCGTCACCCTGATCCACTCGGGCCAGCACAAGGTCGATGGCAATCCGTATCAGCCGCTGCCCGAGGCCGTGCAGGATGACATCCAGCGCCAGATCGACGTGCTGCGGTTTCTGTTCGCGGAAACCGTGTCCGCCGGCCGCGCCGGGCGGCTGAGCGAGGAGGCTGCGCTGGCGACCGAAGCCGCGACCTACCGTGGCGCGGATGCTGTCGCCGCAGGCCTCGCCGATGAGATCACCGATCTGGCGCGGGGCTTCTCGGAGTTCCGCCAGATGCCGTCCCGCACCCCGACACTCTCTCCCATGCGCACGCGGCGCGCGTCTCTTCCCCAACCCAGACAGGAGGCAATCATGGCCACCCAGAACGACTCCGACGACAGCCCGCAGGACACCGGGATCGGTGTGACGGACATCGACGATGCTGAACCCGATCCCACCGATGAGCCGCCTTCGGTTGCCGAACCGTCCCCCGCCGAAACTCAACCGTCTGCTGCCGCGGTCCCTGTCGCCGTACCGACCCCTCCCCAAGCTGCCAATCTGGCCGAGCTCTCGGCGCAGCTTCGCGAGGCGGCGGCGGAGATCGCAGAGATCGCGGCACAGGCGGGTCGCCTCGGCATCGCCATCGACGCGGCGAAGGCGCTCCGCGAGGGCACCACCCCCGAGTCCTTGCGCCGCCTGGTACTGGAACGCGCCAGCGCCGCGGCGGATGCCCGCGACATCGTTGCCGCGCCGCGCTCGCCGGTCCTGCCGCTTGCGAAGGAAAGCCCCATCGTCGCCGCCGCGAAACGCGCCGCGGCCTCTGGCGCCCATCGCTGACGCCAGTCGGTGCCCACAACGGCCGTCACTTCCTCGATCAATCCACCGCCAAGACCCCCGCTGATTGCTGTCAGCGGGGCTCAGCGCTTGCATCTTTCGAACAGGAGCCCCCGCCATGACCGTTCTTCATCAGCCCGCCACGATGGGCGATGTCCTCAAATACGAGGTCAACCCGAACTTCAATCGCGAGACCGTCACGCTGCTCGACGGGACCAACTATCCCGTCGGCGCCGTGCTCGGCCGCATCACCGCCAGCGGCAAGTACAAGCTCGCCACCTCGGGTGGCTCGGACGGCGCGCAGACCGCCGCCGCCGTGCTGCTCTACGCGGTCGATGCCAGCGCCACCGACGCCATCGGCGTGGTCGTCGCACGCGGTCCCGCCATCGTCTCGAAGGCGGCACTCGTCTTTGACGCCACCGTCGATGACGGCGCGAAGATTGCCACGAAACATGGCCAGCTGGCCGCGCTGGGCATCGTCCCGCGCGACACCGCCTGAGCGGTCCTGCAGCGGCTGATTGCCTGAACCCGCCCCGCACACAGCAAACCCAACCTCCCTGCCCCTCTTTCCCCGGAGTTCCCCATGACCATCACCCGCAACCCCTTCGACGCGGGCGGCTATTCGCTCGCCGAGATGACGCAGGCCATCAACATCCTGCCCAACCTCTACACCCGCCTCGGCCAGATCGGCCTCTTCCGCTTCGAGGGCGTGACCCAGCGCTCCATTGTGATCGAACAGCGCGAGGGGGTGCTGAGCCTCCTGCCCTCGGTGCCGCTGGGCGCGCCCGCCACCGTCGGCAACCGCGAGGCGCGCTCCATGCGCAGCTTCGCGCTCCCGTGGATCCCGCATGACGACGTGATCCTGCCCGCCGACATTCAGGGCATGCCCGCGCTGGGCCTCTCGGACGCGGCCGATCCGCTGGTCGAGGTGATGAACCGCAAGCTGACGCTGATGCGCCGCAAGCATGCCCAGACCCGCGAATACATGGAAATGAACGCCCTGCGTGGCATCGTGAAGGATGGCGCGGGCACGACCCTCTACAACTACTTCAACGAATTCGGGCTCGACCAGATCTCGGTCGACTTCGTCTTCGGCACCGGGGGCACCAACATCCAGGGCAAGGTGCGCACCACCCTGCGCGCGATCGAGGACAATCTGCTCGGCGAGACCATGACCACCGCGCATGCACTGGTCAGCTCCGAGTTCTTCGACAAGCTGATCAGCCATCCGAAGACGGAAGACGCCTACAAGTTCTTCTCGGCCACCGGCGGCCAGCCCCTGCGCGAGGACATGCGCCGCGCCTTCCCCTTCGCGGGCATCCTGTTCGAGGAGTACAACGGCTCGGTCACGCTTTCGAACGGCACCTCGGAGCGGCTGATCCCCACCGGCGAGGGCATCGCCTTCCCGATGGGCACGTTCGATACCTTCACCACCTATGGAGGCCCGGCGAACCTGCTCGAGACCGCCAACACCGTCGGCCTGCCGCTCTACGCCCGTCAGATGATGGATGCCAAGGGCCGCTGGATCGACCTGATGACCGAGGCCTCGATCTTGCCGGTGAACAAGCGGCCACGTCTGGCCATCCGCCTGCACAGCTCGAACTGACGGACGCGCGCATGTCGGTCTTTGCTGCCGCCATCGACAACCTCTTCGCCGATCCCAACATCGCCCGCGATGCCACCTGGATCGCGGACGGTGGCGCACCGAAACTCGTCCGCGTGGTCACCCGCCGCGCGGATGAGGTCACGGGGTTTGGCGAGGCGCGCCTCTGGTCCGAGACCACGCGCATCGACCTGCGCGTGGCGGAGGTGCCCCAGCCCCGACCCGGGGACCGGATCGAGCTTGGCGACGAGGCATTCCTCATCCAGGGCGAACCAGTCCGTGACCGCGAGCGGCTGATCTGGACCGTCGATCTGAGGCCGGCATGAGGTTGCAACTCGACATCACGCCGGACCTCGTCGCCATGATGGCCGCCGAGATCAAGGCCGGCGAGCGGGCCGTGAGCCAGGCGGTCAGCGAGGCAGGCAACAGCGTGAAATCCTCCTGGCGCGCGCAGATCACCGGCGCAGGCCTCGGCCAGCGCCTGGCCAACACCATCCGATCGGAGCAGTTTCCCAAGGGCCGCCCCAGCCTCAGCGCGGCGGCGGTGGTCTGGTCGAAGGCCCCGGTCATCATCGGCGCCCATGATACCGGCCCGCTGATCCGGTCTCGCAACGGGTTCTGGCTGGCGATCCCCACGCCCGCAGCCGGCAAGTCCGCGCGCGGTGGGCGGATCACGCCCGGCGAATGGGAGCGCCGCTCGGGCCTTCGCCTGCGCTTCGTCTATCGCCGCACTGGCCCCAGCCTTCTGGTGGCCGAGGGGCGGCTGAATGCCCGCGGGCGGGCTGTGGCGAGCAGATCGAGAACCGGCCGGGGCGTCACCACCGTGCCGATCTTCCTGCTGGTGCCGCAGGTGCAGCTCCGCAAGCGGCTGGACCTCGCGCGCGATGCCGCAAAGGCGCAGGACGCCATCCGAGGCGCGATCGTTGCAAACTGGGTCGAAGGAAAGATCGGATGACCCCCCGCGAAACCATTCTCGCTGCCCTCGTGGACCTGTTGCGCACGGTGCCGCATGTTCCGGTACTGCGCGGCGAGGTGCTGCCCGAGCGCGTGCCCGCCGCCGGCCTGATGATCCTGCGCGACGGCGAGCCGGGCGAGCCCGGCGTCACGCTCTCGCCGCTGCGCTACCACTACCAGCACCGCGCCGAGATCGAGGCGGTGGTGCAAGGGGCCGATCGCGACACGACCTTCGCCGCGCTCTGCGCCAGCATCGGCTCGGCAATCTCCGCCGACCGCACGCTGGGCGGCCGGTGCGACTGGATCGAGGCGGAGGCTCCGCGCCCCGTCGATCTACCCATCGAGGGCGCGGCCAGCCTGAAGGCTGCCGTGATCCCGGTGATCCTGCACTACACCACCGCCGACCCGTTGGCCTGACCCACCTGACAATCCAAGGAGACACGACATGGCACGAGCCCAGGGGGCGCGGGCGCAGATGGCGCTGGCGTTCGAGACGACTTATGGCACCCCACCCGCTTCTGGCTTCACGCGCATTCCCTTCGCCAGCGCGACGCTAGGCGCGGAACAGCCGCTGCTGAACAGCGAGCTGCTGGGCTACGGCCGCGACCCGCTGCCGCCGATCAAGGACGCAGTCACGGCGGACGGCAATGTCGTCGTGCCCATCGATGCGCAGGCTTTCGGCTTCTGGCTGAAGGCAGCCTTCGGGCAGCCGATCACCACCGGGGCCGACGCTCCATACACCCACGAATTCCGCTCGGGGAACTGGACCCTGCCCAGCATGTCGATCGAGACCGGCATGCCCGAGGTGCCGCGTTTCGCGATGTATTCCGGCTGCGTGCTCGACACACTCAGCTGGCAGATGCAGCGCTCGGGGCTGCTGACGGCAACCGCCAGCCTGGTGGCGCAGGGCGAAATCACCGCGGCGAGTTCGGCCGCCGGGACACTCGCCGACCTCGCCCTGCAGCGCTTCGGCCATTTCAACGGCGCGATCACGCGCAACGGTACGGCGCTGGGCAATATCGTCTCGGCCGAGATCAGCTATGCCAACAATCTCGACCGGGTGGAAACCATCCGCTCGGACGGGCGCATCGATGGCGCGGACCCTTCCATCGCCGCGCTGACCGGCCGGATCGAGGTGCGTTTCGCAGATCAAGTCCTGGTGACGCAGGCGATCAATGGCGATCCCTGCGAGTTGTCCTTCGCCTACACGCTGCCCGCGGGCGAGAGCCTGACACTGGTGGCACATGCGGTCTATCTGCCGCGCCCGCGGATCGAGATTGCCGGGCCGCAAGGCGTGCAGGCCACCTTCGACTGGCAAGCCGCGCGCGACACCACGCTGGGGCGGATGTGCACCGTCACCCTGGTCAACGGCATCGAGGAGTACTGACGCATGCTGCGTCTGAACCTCGCCCGTGAGCCGCACTGGCTCGATCTCGGTCTCGGCGTGCGCGTTCGGGTCGAGCCGCTGACCACCGCGCTGATGGTCGCCGCGCGCAGCGACCCTGCCGTGCGCAGCCTGCCCGAGGGCACGAGCGACGACGAGATCGCCGTGATCTTCGGCAAGGCACTTGCCGAACGCGCCATTCTTGATTGGGAGGGCGTCGGCGATGCTGACGGAAATCCCACGCCGGTGACGCCCGAGGGTATCGCGGCCCTTCTCGACATCTGGCCGATCTTCGAGAAGTTCCAGATGGGCTATGTCGCCAAGGGTCTGGAGCTGGAAGCGGAAAAAAACGCCTCCGCGCCCTTGCCGACTGGGTCTGGGGCGGGGGCGAACGCTATTGCGCGGCCTGCGAAGGGGCGTGCCCGGACTGCCCGCAAGTCCTGAACGCACCGTGCACATGGGAAGGCTGGCAGGTCTGGGACCTGGCCGGGCGGCTCGGCGGCCAGATTCGCACTGTCCCTGGCGTTGTGCTCGGTTGGGACATGAGCGCGGCACTCGCGATGGCCGGCGCGCTGGGCGTCAACCCGCGCGCTGCGGCCGAATTTCTGCCCGTGATCGAGGCCGTGATGGCGCGGCATCTCAATGATCAGATGGATGGCAGCAGGGAGGCTGACCGATGACAGAAAAACGCGTCAGTGTCCGCCTCTCGGCCACCGGCGGGCGGCAGGTGAAGGCCGAGCTCGAGGGCGTAGGCGAAGCAGGCTCTCGCGGCTTTGGTCGGCTGTCCCGCGAGATGGAGGGCGCCAACGCGCGGCTTGCAGCCTTTGCCCGGCGTGCGCGGGTGGCGATGGCCGCAGCGGCGGCAGCGATTGCGGCGGCGGCCACCGCGATGATCCGCTCCGGCCTGCAGGTCATCGACAGCCAGGCAAAACTGGCCGCCTCGCTGGGGACCACGGTCGAGAGCATCCAGGTGCTCGAGCGCGCGGGCGATCTGGCGGGCGTGTCCATGGGGCAGGTCGAACAGGCCGCCATGCAGCTGACCCGGCGGCTGAGCCAGGCTGCTGCTGGCACGGGACCTGCTGTCGATGCCCTGACCCGGCTGCGGTTGTCTGCTGCCGAGTTGCAGGCCCTGCCGCTCGACCAGCGCATCGCGCTCATTCAGGATCGTCTGGCCGAGTTCGTGCCCGAGGCCGAGCGGGCGGCGGTGGCCTCGCAGCTCTTCGGCGATCGGGCGGCACTCGTGTTCACGCGGATCGACACGGCCACGCTGCGCCAGGCCACACAGGACGTACGCGATTTCGGCGTGGTGGTCTCCGATCAGGACGCCGCGCAGATCGAGCGTACGAATGACGCGATCTCGCGGCTCGGCCTGATCTGGCGCGGGCTCTCGAACCAGCTTGCCGTGGCCGCAGCCCCGGCGCTGGAGGCGGTGGCGAATGCCATGGCCGCTGTTGCACGCACCACCGGACCGCTGGGCATCGCCATTCGCACGCTCTTTGACAATCTCGGGCGTCTGACCTCCTATGCTGCTGGCATCGCCACGCTGATGGCCGGGCGGTTTGTGGCGGCCAAGGTTGCGGCGGCAGTCTCGGTGCGCGGCCTGGCCATGGCGCTGGTGATCCTGCGCGGGGCTTTGCTGCGTCTGCCGCTGATCGGTCTCGTCGTCGCGGCGGGCGAGTTGATCCACTGGTTCGGCCGGTTGGTGCGCGGGGCGGGCGGGTTTGGCAATGCGCTTTCGCTGCTCGGCGACCTTGCCCGCGAGGTCTGGGCGCGCATGCAGCTGGGCGCCGTCGCCATGGGCCTCGCGATCATGGCGAGCTGGGCCGACATCAAGGCCGCGATCGCCGAGGCGCTGCAGGCCTCGCTGGAAGCCGTGGTCGGTTTTGGCAATGCCGCCCTGAACACCTTCCAGGGGGCGCTGGATGCGATCAAGGTTCTCTGGGACGCGCTGCCCACGGCCATCGGGGATTTCGCGTTTCAGGCCGCAAATGCGCTGATCGCAGGCGTCGAGGCCATGCTGAATGGCGTCGGGCGGCGCATCAACGGGTTTCTGGACGGGATCAATGCCGGGCTCGAGGCGCTGTCGAGCGGCGGATTTCGCTGATCGGCAACCTGGAACTGGGCCGGATCGACAATCCCTTTGCGGGATCGGCAGCTGAGGCTGGCGCCGAGGCTCGCGCGGCGTTTCAGGCGGCGTTTACAGCTGAGCCGATCACCATGCCGGATCTCGGGCTTGGCGCTTATGCCGAGGAAGCCCGCGGTCAGGCCGAGGCACTGCGCGAGGTGATGTCCGGCGTGGTCGATGCGGCAACTGCGCCGCTGGAGTCGGTGGCTGCGCTCAGAGAGGCTGTGGCCGCGTCGGGAGTCGATGCTGAAACCGCCCTCACGGGCGCGCGGACCGCCGCCGAGAGCCTCGAGGAGGCGCTCGACGCCACGGGTGAGGCCGCAACACGCGCGGGCGGTGCCGGTCGCGGGGCCGGTCAGGCGCTGCGCGCGGCGGCGGACACCGCGCGAGATGCCTGGGAGGCGACCGCTGAAGCCGTCCGCGCCGCGCAGGAGCGCTCCCGCGAGATCGCCCAGGGCCTCGCGCAGGACATTGTCGGCCCCATCAAGGAGGCGCTGAAGTCGGGAGAGTTCACCTGGGAGACATTCGCGAGCGCGATCTCGCGGATCGCCCAGAACCTGGCAAACCGGCTGATCGAGCTTGCCTTCAAGCCGATCGAGAACGCGATCATGCGCGCTTTCTCCGGCATGGGTGGCGGTGGGGGTTTCTTCGCGAGCCTCTTCGGTTTCGCCAAGGGCGGAGTATTTGCAGGTGGCCTGGAACTCACTGCCTTCGCACGCGGCGGCGTGGTCAACCGTCCCACGGTGTTCCCCTTCTCGCGTGGCATCGGGCTGATGGGCGAGGCAGGGCCCGAGGCGATCCTGCCGCTGCGCCGAGGGCGTGACGGGCGGCTCGGGGTCGAGATGAACGGCGCGCCCGCCCAACCCGCGCAGGACATGTCGACGCGCATCATCAACGTGCTCGACCCGTCCGTCGTGGGCGACTACCTCGCCACGCCCTCCGGCGAGCGGGCGATCCTGAACGTCATTCGCCGCAACCGGAGTGCCTTGAATGCCTGAGCAGGGTGACCCACTGCCGCCGCCACTCTGGGCATTCCCGGCGGCGCAGGAGATCACCGAGGTACTGGAATGGCGCACCGATGTACTGGCATCGCGCGCGGGCGAACAACGCATCGCGCTCCGGCCCCGGCCGCGCGAGATCGTCACGTTTCGCCACCGGCTGGACGCGCTGGGCATGGCGCGCGCGGCGGAACTGGCACGCGCCGCGTTCGCGAGTGACTGGCAGGTCCCGCTCTGGCATCTGGCGCTGCAGCCGGGGGCCGACCTGGAACAAGGCGCCACCGAGATCCCACTCGATATGGGGCTCTCGGATTTCCGGGCGGGCGACGCGGCGGCAATCGCTGTCGATGGCCGTCAGGCGGAGACAGTAGCCATCGTCGGCATTCAGCCTGAGCGGTTGATCCTGGCGGAGCCGTTGGTGCTGCAACTGCCAAGCCCGACCGTGGCGGCGCGGCGCATTACCATTGCGCCGATCCGCAACGGGGTGCTGGCCTCGGCCATCGAGATCGTGCGCCGCCGGCAGGGCGATGGCACGCTCACGGCCAGCTTCCTCTTGCGCGATGCGCCGGGCCTCATAGCACCGGTGCAGCCGACCTATCTCGGCCGCTCGGTCCAGACCGACCCGAGCCTTGTGCGCCGTCCGCTCAGCACCAGCCTGCGCCGTGCGGTCGAATATATCGACAACGGCTTCGGGCCGGTGGTGGTCGAGCCGGTGAGAGATGTCTTCGAACGCGGCGAGACGATCACGCTGAAGGCGCAAGGCCCCAGCGCACGCCATGCCCTGCGCCGCCGGCTCTGGTCGCTCCGAGGTCGGCAGGCCAGCTTCTGGCTGCCGACCTGGGGGCGCGAGTTGCAGTTGCGCGCAGCCATGACCTCGGGATCCACGCTAATGCGTGTCGCGCCGGTCGCATCGCTCTCGGCCTATGTCGGCCGCGCGATCGTGCTGGAAATGCCCTCTGTGCTTCGGTTCCGCACGATCACCGCCGCCATCGCCGAGGGCGCAGACCATCGGCTGACGCTATCCTCGAACCTCGGGGAGCCGGTCCCGCTCACGACGAAGGCGCATTTCCTGACCGCGATGCGCGCGGATGCCGATCGCGTCGAGATCCAGCATGGCGCAGTGGCGAGCGAGGTCACGTTGCCTGTCATCGAGGTGCCAGAGTGAAGACGGACACGGGGCATAGGTCGAGGCAATGTCCTTGACGCGGATCAGGCTGACTTCCTGGTTTTCCCCCTGGAGCGCCGGATTTCAGCGTCCGCTACAATAATCCTGGAACAGCGAGGCTTCCCGCGCGCCAATCCGAGAGCCGCCGTTAAGTTTGCTGGGATATCATCCGATCCGTCATTGGATCATCCGGCGCAGCAGGACAGCTTCGCAACATCCTTGTCGAAGGTCTGCGCGGCGAGTCTCAGCCCTTCCACCGTGGTGAGATAGGGAAATATCGTCTCGCCGAGCGCCTTTGTCGTCATGCCGAACTTGAGCGCCATGGCGAGCGTCTGGATACTGTCTGCTCCCTCTGGCGCCATGATCACGCCGCCCAGCAGGCGGTCGGTCGCCCGGTCCGCGACCAGCTTGATCAGCCCGCGCGTATCGCGGGCGGCGAGCGCGCGGGGCACGTTGTCGAGGGTCAGCACGCTGGTTTTCACCTCGTGTCCGGCCGCCCGCGCCTGCGCTTCGGTCAGGCCGACGCCGGCGATCTGCGGATCGGTGAACACGACCCAGGGCATGGCGGCGTTGTCGTAGCGCTCCGCCCCGCCCAGCACAGCGTTCCTTGCTGCCAATTTCGAACCATAAGCGGCCATGTAGACGAACTGGTCGCGGTTGGTCACGTCGCCCGCGGCATAGATGCCCGGCCGCGTGGTCTGCATGTCGTCGCCCACCACGATGGCACCGCGAGCATCAGTCTCGACACCCATCTCGTCAAGGCCCAGACCTTCGGTATTGGGTGCCCGTCCGGCGGTCACGACAAGGTGGTCGCCCATGAGTTCCAGCCGCCTGCCGCCCTCTTCGATGCACAGCACCGCACGCCCGCTCGACGCCTCGCAGGCGTCATAGGTAACGCCGCAGTAAAGCGTGATGCCCTCGGCACGGAAGGCCTCGGCCAGCGCCTCGGAAACCTCCGGCTCGGCCTGCGGCAACAGACGCGAGCGGCAGACCACCGTCACCTCCACCCCCATCCGCGCCATCATCAGCGCGAGCTCCGAGCCGATATAGCCGCCGCCGAGGAAGATCAGGCTTTGGGGCAGCGTATCGAGATCGAGCAGCGAGGTAGAATCGAGGGTCGGCACATCGTCGATGCCGGGGATCGGCGGCAGCGCCGGGCGTCCGCCGGTGGCGATGACGATCTTTGGCGCCGCGATCCGGCGCCCGCCGACCTTCACCCCGCCCTCGACCAGTTCCGCCGGGCCCTCGTCGATATAGGTGATGGTCTCGTAGCCCGGCAGAAGGTCGGCGTATTTCTTCTGCCGCAGCGTGGCCACCAAATCGCGCTTGCCCTGCATCAGCGCCGGCCAGTCGGTGACCGCCGCCTCGCCGGACAGGCCGGGGAAGCGTCCGGCGGCCTTCGCGCAGTGGATCGCCTCGGCGGCGCGGATCATCGTCTTCGACGGCACGCAGCCGACATTCACACAGGTGCCACCGATAGCGCCGTGACCGATCAGCGCGACGCGCTTACCGCTCTCGGCCGCGGTGATGGCCGCGGAAAATCCGGCCGACCCGGCGCCGATAACGGCAAGGTCGAAATCGCCCCTGGGTGCGCCACTTTCGTCTCTCATTTGATGTTCCTTTCGGCGGTCCGGTCGGGCCGCTTGGTCAGCAGGTAGGTTGAGGCAGCCATCGCGAAAAAGCACTGAGGCATCATTGATTGTCCCCTCGGCTCTGGTTCTGACGTCGCTGGCGTCGCCACACAGCGTAGACCGTTAGCCCGATGAAAAGGGCCAGCGCCGGAAACAGCACATAGTCGATCCAGCCCAGCGCCGCCGAAAGCCCGACGGCCCCGAGCAACACCACCATCACCGGCGTGAAACAGCCGATCGCCACGATCACCGTGCCGATGGCGCCGTATTTCAGAAGCCTGTCATCCCTCATCAGACAGTCTCGCCTCGCAACAGTCCGCCGGATCCGTCCGGCGTCTGCGCCAGAAGCCGAAGGCCGCCGCGCCGGCGATGGCCAGCGCCACGATCCACAGCGGGTCGAGCCGCGCCGAGAACCCCGCGAGCGCGCCGAGCGCCCCGCCCGCCAGCAGCACGGGCCCCAGGCAGCACAGCACCATCAGCGAGCCAGCGCCGATCATGGCAGCCGGCATTGCCCAGCCGTCGCCCCGGCTCTTGCCGGCTTCGGCCTCGCCGCGCCAGTCGGGTTCGGTGCCGTTTCGGACTGGCTCCGCGTAATCTGCATCGTCGCGCATGGTCAGTACCCCTCCTCGAGTGCGGTCCCGGCGAAGCCGTACATCGCCACCGACGCGGCGATCGCCTCGGGCGTTGTATCGTCATCGTCGAAACGCACCGAGAAGATGGCCGAACGGCGATCTTTGCTCTGCTCCCTCTCGAGAATTTCGACCGAAGGCACGGACGTCAGCGCCTGAGCGGCAATGTAGCCGCAGGACGGACACCAGAGACCGTCGACGGCGATGCGCGCGATGCGCTCTGCCGCCTGCGCGCTACCGGCGGCGAGCCCGAGAAGAAGGGCGAGGGCAAGGGTTCGGGACATGACGTTCCTCCGTTCAGTAGCTCAGGATGAAGGGGGTGAGATAGGGAAAGGTGATGGCCGTGACGGCGAGCGCGACGGCGAACCAGACGAGCCCGCGCAACAGCCGCCGGTCGAGCGGTCGCGCGCAGCCGTCGCCGCCGCAGGGAAGGGGCCGATAGGCGCGCCAGAACCCCCAGCCGAGAAACCCCGCCGCCACCGCGAAGGTCAACCACTTGTATTGCGCGAGCGCCCCGAGCTGACCGATGAAGGCGCCCGTCACCCCGAGACTGACCAGCACCAGCGGCAGCACGCAGCACGAGCCGAGCGCCAGCGCCGCCAGCAGCCCACCGCCGACGGCGACCCGGTCGCCGGCCGACATTTCTCGCGAATCGCCCTGATCCGTTCCGGAGCCCGCAACATCGTTTGCCATCGCGTTGCCTTCTGCCCAGCTAACCCCTGCAAGAAACACAGGATCGAGTTCTCACGAGCCCCTTCACCCTCCGGCAACCGGCGCTGGTCTCGCATGCATGCACGCCACGCAGGTGGTGGTACCGGGAAAAGGGACCTTGCCATTCTGTGAGCCATGCCTACAGTCTGTAGCAACTACAGGCTCAAGAGGAAAAGATCGCATGTCGGATCACGAGCGCGCGAGCGGCTTCACACGCGGCGATCTGGCCCGGACGACCGGCTGCAACATCGAAACGATCCGCTATTACGAGAAGACCGGCCTTCTGCCCGACCCGCCCCGGACCGGTGCTGGCTACCGGATCTATTCGGCGGCGCACGCCACGCGCCTGCGCTTCATCCTGCGCGCCCGCGAACTCGGGTTCTCGATGGAAGACATCCGGGGACTGACAGGCCTTGGCGATGGCGCAGCACCGACCTGCGCCGAGGTCAGGGAACGGACGGAGCGTCACCTGGCCGATGTCCGCGAAAAGATCGCAGACCTGCGGCGTATCGAGACAGTGCTGGCCGAGACCGCATCCAGATGTTCCGGTGACGAAGTCCCGGAATGCCCGGTGATCGACGTGATATCGCGTGTATAAGAAATTGCAGTGACCTCTCGAAAAGCCGGAAGGCGGTCATTTTCCGGAAAAGGGCATCGATGACCGGGAAGGAACGGCCGTCGCTGCACCTGGAAAGATTTTCGTCTCGCTGCACCGTGTAGGAACGTCAGTGATGCGCTCGTCGGGCTCGACCACAACACCCGTCAACAGCAGGTGCGGAACCACTCACAGCTGAGCAACGCGCTCCAACGCAGCCCTTGAGTCCATCTCAATGACCTACACCGCCATCGAAACCTCGCCTGCCGAGGGCCGCCCCTATTTCCTCTACCAGTTCGTGGAAGGCTATCAGGTCTGGCGGTTCACGAGCCGGGCCGCGGCCTGGACCAGCGCGGAGAGCGGCGGGACCGAGATCACCTGGGAGCCTGCCGCCGTCGCCCATGGCGATGTGGTGCAGACGAGCGAGATCGAGCGCGGGCGGCTTGAACTGACCTGGCCGCTCTCGCATCCCTTCGCGCGGCGGTTTCTGGCCCCTTTGGGCAACACGCCGGTGACGCTGACCATCTTCCGCGGCCATGAGCAGGTGCTGGGGGAGACGGTCGCACATTGGAAGGGCCGCGTTGTGGGGGCCGAGGTCGAGGGGCAGCGCATCCTCCTGCAGGCCGAGTCGATCTTCAGCACGCTGCGCCGCGCGGGCGTGCGGGCGAAGTACCAGCGGCTTTGCCGCCATGCGCTCTACGGCCGGGGCTGCGGACTAGATATCGCACTGCACTGGCTTACGGGCACGGTGACAGCCGTCGCCGCTAACGCCGTCACGGTCCCTGAGGCGGTTGACCTGCCCGATAGCTGGTTTCGCGGCGGTGTGCTTCGCTTTGGCATGCAGCTTGGCTTCATCACCGGCCATACCGGAGCGGTGCTGACGCTGTCGCGTCCGATGCCGGAGCTGGCAGCGGCGCTGGGCAACCCGGAGATCGACTCCGAGACGGGCGATTCGCTGCCCGTGCTGGCCGACATCGCCCCGGGTTGCGACCTACGCGCCGCCACCTGCGCGGCCAAGTTCGGCAATCTTCTCAACTTCGGGGGCTTTCCCGAGATCCCGGGCCGCAACCCCCTGGGCGGCGGCTCCATCGTCTGACGCGACCACACGGCACGCGAGCACAAACGGCATACCCTCATGGTCTGGACCTTCATCGCGCGGCTCGTTCTCGGGCTGGTGCTCTCGGCGATTTCCTATGCGCTGAGCCCGCGCCCCAAGATCGAGAAGCCGCAAGCTGCGGGGCTGGACGACTTCTCCCTGCCCACCGCCGAGGAAGGGCGGCCGATCCCGGTCGTGTTCGGAACGGTGCTGATCACCGGGCCCAACGTCGTCTGGGCAGGCGACCTGAAGGTGGACCCGATCAAGAAGAAAGGCGGCAAGAAGTGACGCGCGTGACCATCCAGGACCTGCGCGATGCCCGCTATTGCCTCGCGGGCGTGCGGCCATGGTTTCGCCGCCATGGGTTTGCGTGGTCGGGGTTTCTTGCCCACGGGATCGAGGCTGACCGGCTCCGCGCGACCGGCGATGCGCTGGTGGACCCGGTGATCCGGATCGCGGAGATGCGGGAGCGCATGCATGGGCGGTAGCAAGAAGCAGACCGTCGGCTATCGCTATTCGCTGGGGATGCATCTCGCGCTCTGCCACGGGCCGATCGATGCCATCCGCGAGATCCTCGTCGACCGCCGCACCGCCTGGTCTGTCACGACCGGCGGCGGCGCTTCTGGCGGTGGTGCTGCCGTGGAGACGCGGATCGGAACGGTCGCAGGCATGACCGCCACTGCCGCGCTGGCAGGCGACACGGGCGCCACGATCACCTTTCCCGGGACGCGGGCGGGGGTGCGCATCGGCCGGGACTACCGGTTGCAATTGGCGAATGGCATGAGCCAGACCATCACGCTGCGCGGGGTCACCTTCAACGCCGCCACCAATGTGACCGCCTGGTCCGTCCTGCCCGAGGCGCTGAGTTTTCCGGCGCAAGCGGTCGAGGTGTTCGAGGCGACCAGCGCCGCCAGCAACGCAGGTGCCGGTGGCGGGCGCATCCGCATCGACAAGCCCGACCTCTTCGGCGGCGAGAGCCGCGAGGGGGGCATTCGCGGTGATGTGGATGTGCTGATGGGCGGGCCAGCCCAAGGGCAGAACGATTATTTGGCTGCCCGAATGAATGGCGACGTGCCCGGCTATCGCGGGCTTTGCAGCCTGGTGCTTCGGCAGGTCTATCTCGGCATCAATCCGTATCTGAAGCCCTGGGCGGTCCGCGTGACCCGCGTACTGACCGGCGAGGCAGGCGCGGCGCAATGGTATCCCGAGAAGGCCGCCATCGTGCCCGAGGCCAATATCTCGGATGCGGCGCTCTACATCGCGCTCGATGTCTCGGGCTCGATGTCGGGCACGCGCATGGCGGCTCAGAAGGCAGGGGTTGCCGCCCTGATCCGCGAGATCGGCGCCAGCGTCGATCCCGACCGTCCGAACGATATCCGCATCGTGCTCTGGAACGCGGGCGTCGCAGGATCCATCGAGCGGCGCAACATGGAACCCGAGAATTACGAGGCGCTCGAGGCCTGGATGCTGGCACTCTCGAACAGCACCTCGGGCGGCACCGACTTCGACGCAGCCTTTTCCGAGGCCGGTGCATTCTTTGCGGGAAGCGGGTCGAAGCGACGCATCGTGATCTTCGTGACCGATGGCGAACCTGTGCCGGTCTCCTCGGTCGATGCCGCATTGGCCACGATCGCCAGCCTGCCGCCCGCCGACATCTTCGGCTTCAACATCGCGCTCGCGGACACAAGCTATACAGCCCTGATCGACAACACGCCCGTGGACGGCGTGCCGGTGATCCCGCCCGGCGACAGCCAGGCGCTGGTCGCCTCCCTGCGCGGGGCCTTCGGCAACGGGCCGGACATGAACCCGGCCCATATCATCCGGGAATGCCTGACCAACCGGGACTGGGGTCTGGGCTATTCGACGGTGGAGATCGGGGCGAGTTTCACCGCCGCCGCGGATACGCTCTACACTGAGGGGTTTGGCCTCTCGCTGATCTGGCAGCAGGACAGCTCCATCGAGGATTTCATCGGCAGCGTCCTCGACCATATCGACGCGACGCTCTTCATCGACCGGCGCACCGGGCTCTGGGAATTGCGGCTCATCCGGGCCGACTACACGGCTGCAACGCTGCCACTCTTCGACGAGACGAATGTCGTGGACTGGGGGCGACTGGGCCGCCGCGCGCCGTGGGATCTCGTCAACAGCGTGACCGTGCGCTTCACCGATGCCTGGACGGACGACACCGGCGCCGTCTCGGTCACCGACACGGCCCGGGTGCAGTCGATGGGCGAGGTGATCGCGACCACGCTCGATTATCCGGGCATCCGCTACCAGGGGCTGGCGATCCGTGTGGCTGAGCGCGACCTGCGGGCGCTTTCCGTGCCGCTGCTCACGGGAGAGATCGTGGTGAACCGCGAGGGCGCGGGTCTCGGCCCCGGCGATGTGATCCGGCTGCGGTCGCCCCGACTCGGGCTTGATGATGTGGTGATGCGCATCTCCGAGATCGGTCAGGGCGACGGGCGCGACAATGGCATCCGGCTGAAGCTCGCCGAGGACGTCTTCGCGCTGGGCGCGACCGCCATCGCGGGCGGGCGCATGCCCACTGGCACCGGCGTCGCCGCGCCGCCGCGGGCACTCGCCCGGCGCATGGTCGAAGAAGCCCCGTACTGGCTGCTTGTGCGGGAGTTGGGCCACAGCGAGGCCGACCGCATCCTGTTGGAGGATCCCGATGCGGGTGCGCTGGTCGCCATTGGGGAACGCCCCAGCGCCGACGCGCTGGCGGCGGAACTCTGGATCGACCCTGGCACCGGTCCGGCACAGGAGGGCGTGGTCGCCTTTGCGCCCACGGCGCTGCTCACGGCGGACGTCTCGGACCACCCGGAGGCGCGCGTCCTGCCCGTCACCGGCTGGCGCGACATCGGCGAGGTCGGGATCGGCACGCTGGCGAGCATCGGCGGCGAGTTGGTGTGAATCGGCATGTGAAAGTGACCCACTTGGGTGGGTTATGATCATCTAAAACTGACCCGCCTGCATTGTTAACGTCCGTGCGCTTTGGGCACGGGGGAAGAGCAGGTGTTACTGATGGAAACGGC
>JBJHCH010000009.1:0-50054 GCA_050485905.1 Paracoccaceae bacterium
GCAGATGCTGGAACGCCTCGCCGTATCCACCCGGCCCGCGCAACTGACCGCGCAGGAACTGGCGGGCAGCACCTGGACGGCGGAACGCCTGCTGGATGCCTATGGCGCCCTGTCGGATGCGGGTCAAAGCGCGGGCGTGCCGGGCGAGACGCTGGCCGAGGGCCGGGCCGGGCGTGACCTGCCGCCCGGCGTCTATGCCGATGGCGACCGCCGCGTGGCGCTGAACGTGATCGGGGCGGAAACCGTGCTGGCGCCGACCGACTGGCCCGGCCGGATCATCGTCGAGGGCGCCAGCACAGCCGAGGAACGGCAGTTGAAGGGCGCGATCCTGACGCTGGCGCTGCTGCTGCTGATGGCCGACATCCTCGCCTCGCTGGCCCTGTCGGGGCGGCTGCGAGGGGCGGGTGGCGTGGCGGTGCTGGCGCTGGCTGTCCTGTCAACACCGCAGGCGCAGGCCAACGACGATTTTGCGATGCAGGCGACGTCGGACGTGGTGCTGGCTTATGTGCTGACCGGCGATCCGACCATAGACAGGCTGTCCGAGGCCGGGCTTCGCGGCCTTTCGCGGAGGCTGTTCGAACGCACCTCGGTCGAACCGGCGAACCCGATCGGCGTCGATCTGGAGCGCGACGATCTGGCAGTTATCCCCTTCCTTTACTGGCCTGTGACCGAGCGGCAGCAGACCCTTTCGGCCGATGCCTATGCGCGGCTGAACCAGTTCCTGCGCACCGGCGGGCTGATCCTGTTCGACACGCGCGATGCAGATGTCGCGGGCTTTGGCGGCTCCACCCCGGCAGGGCGCCGCCTGCAGCAGCTTGCCGCGCCGCTGGACATTCCCGCGCTGGAGCCGGTGCCGCCCGACCATGTGCTGACGCGCACCTTTTACCTGCTGCAGGATTTCCCCGGCCGTCACACCGGCCGCACCGTCTGGGTCGAGGCCGCGCCGCCGGATGCCGAGCAGGTGGAAGGGATGCCGTTCCGCAACCTGAACGACGGGGTGACGCCGGTGGTGATCGGCGGCAACGACTGGGCCGCAGCCTGGGCCACCGATGAGCGGGGGCTGGCGATGACGCAAATCGGGCGCGGGTTTTCCGGCGAGCGCCAGCGCGAGATCGCCTATCGCTTTGGCATCAACCTGATCATGCATGTGCTGACCGGCAACTACAAATCCGATCAGGTGCATGTGCCGGCCCTGCTGGAAAGGCTGGGGCAATGAGCGGCGGCACGGTGATCTTCGACCCGCTGCTGCCCTGGGCCGCGGTCTGGGTTGTCGCCGGGATGGCGCTGCTGCTGCTGACGCTGGCGGTCTGGAAGGGGCTGTCGGGTTGGTGGCTGCGGGCGCTGGCCGCCATCGCGCTGCTGCTGGCGGTGGCGAACCCGTCGCTGCAGACCGAGGACCGCGCCGGGCTGACGGATATCGCGCTGGTGCTGATCGACGACAGCGCCAGCCAGCGGATCTCTGACCGGCCGGCGCAGGTGGAGGCCGCGGCGGCGCATCTGCGCGACCGGATCGGCGCGCTGGACAATGTGGAACTGCGCGAGATCCCCATCGGCGACGGCGAGGGCAACACCGGCACCCGCGCGATGGCCGCCCTGTCCGAGGCGCTGGCGGCAGAGCCGCGCGCCCGGATCGCGGGGGCGGTGCTGGTGACCGATGGGCAGGTGCATGACATGGAACTGGCGCCCGAGATGCCCGCACCGTTCCATGTGCTGCTGACCGGGCGTCAGGGCGACTGGGACCGGCGCCTGATCGTGCGCAATGCGCCCGCCTTTGCCATCATCGGAGAGCCGGTGACGCTGACCCTGCGGGTCGAGGATCAGGGTGCGGTGCCGCCCGAGGCGCTGGGGCGGGCGGAGCTGTCGATCTCCATCGACGGCGAGCAGGCGCAGGCGTTCTCGGTCCCCGTGGGGCAGGACATCCAGTTGCCGGTGACGCTGGACCGGGGCGGGATCAACGTGCTGCAGTTCACCGTGACCGAGGTGGATGGGGAGCTGACCGACCGCAACAACTCGGCCGTGGTGCAGATCAACGGGGTGCGTGACCGGCTGCGCGTGCTGCTGGTATCGGGCGAGCCGCATACCGGGCAGCGGGTCTGGCGCAACCTGCTGAAATCCGACAGCTCGGTCGATCTGGTGCATTTCACCATCCTGCGCCCGCCCGACAAGCAGGACGGCGTGCCGGTGTCGGAACTGTCGCTGATCGCCTTTCCGACGCGCGAGCTGTTCGTGGACAAGATCGAGGAATTCGACCTCATCATCTTTGACCGCTATCGCCGCCGCGGCATCCTGCCGGGAACCTACTACGAGAACATTCGCCGCTATGTCGAGGACGGCGGCGCGCTGCTGGTGGCCGCCGGGCCGGAGTTCGGTTCTGCCGACAGCATCTACCGCTCGGCGCTGGCCGATATCATGCCGGGCGAGCCGACCGCGCGGGTAGTCGAGGAGGGCTACCTGCCGCGCGTCACCGGCCTTGGCCACCGCCATCCGGTGACCGAGGGGCTGGCGCCGGAGGGCGAGGACGACACGCCGGGCTGGGGCCGCTGGTTCCGGCTGGTGGAGTTGACGCCGCGCGGCGGGCAGGAGGTGATGTCGGGGCCGGGCGATCGGCCGCTGCTGATGCTGGACCGGGTGGGCGAGGGGCGCGTGGCGCTGCTGGCGTCCGATCACGCCTGGCTCTGGGGTCGCGGGTTCGAGGGCGGGGGGCCGCAACTGGAACTGCTGCGCCGGCTGGCGCACTGGATGATGAAGGAGCCGGAACTGGAGGAAGAGGCGCTGACCGCGACCGCCGAGGGCCAGACCATGACGATCACCCGCCGCACGCTGGGCAACGGCGCGCGCAGTGTCGAGGTGACGGGGCCGGATGGCGAGGTCGTGGAACTGGATCTGGAAGAGGTCTCGCCCGGCCGACACAGCGTGACATGGCAGGCGCCCGAGATCGGGCTCTACCGCCTGCGTGAGGGTGAGACAGAGGCGGTGGTGGCGCTCGGCCCCTCTGCGCCGCGGGAATTCGAGGAGACCATCGCCAGCGCCGAGAAGCTCGCGCCCTACGCTGCCGCCACACGCGGCGGCGTGCAGCGGATCGAGGATGGCCTGCCCGACCTGCGGCTGGTGCGCGAGGGGCGGCCGGCGGCGGGTCGCGGCTGGATCGGCCTGACGCCGCGCAACGCCTACCAGACGGTGGATCTGCGCGTCATGCCGCTGCTGCCCGCCTGGCTGTTCCTGCTGCTCGCCTCGCTGCTCGCGGTCGGCGCCTGGCTGCGCGAGGGGCGGCGCTAGGGCCGGCGGACGGTGATCTGGCGCAACAGCGGTGCCCCGGTGACGCCGTCATTGACGAGGCCGACGAGGTAGACGCCAACCGGCAGATCGAGCGTCAGCGTGGCAGCCCCGAACGGCGGCATCATCTCGGTCGCTTCCACCAGTTCGGCATCAGCATCGTAGAGCGCGATGAGGAAGGCGCTGCTGACGCTCACGCCCTCGACCACCACCGGGCCGGGTTCGTTCACCGCGAAGCTGGCGAACAGCGCCTCGTCGGACGTGATCGCGTAGCTTCTCACCTCATCCGTCAGCAGGCCCATGTCCTCGATATCGGCGGCCTCGCGAGGGTCGGGCAGGTCGGGCGCTGCGGCGGGTCCACCCGCGATCGACAGCGCCAGAGTGAACGGCCCCTCGGAATCGGCGAAGCCACGGACGAGGACGCAGTAGTCGCCCGGATCGAGCAGCGCATCGATCCGGCTGTCGGTGCCCATGCCGGGGTAGTCGTCATTCTCGACGAGCAGGCTGCCGCCGCCGTCGTAAAGCTCCAGCACCGTATCCAGTTCGCCGCTGGTGGCCTGCAGCATGATCTCCACCTGCTCTGCCAGAGACAGGCTGTACCAGCCCGCGCGGATCTGCGGATCGGTCGCGCCGTTGATCCGTGTCGGCGCCGAGGATGAGGTCAGCCCGCTTGCCAGCGTTTCAGTCAGCGCGGGATCGCCGCAGGGTCCAGCGCCTACGGCGCCAAACGTGGTGTCTGTTTGCGCGCTGCCCTCCACCGGGGCGACGGCCAGGGTATAGCCGCCCTCTGCCCCCGCAAAGCCGCGCACCTTCACGCAATAGTCGCCCGGTGCGAATGCAGCCTCGATCCGGCTGTCGGTGCCAAGCCCGGGGTAGTCGTCATTTTCATGCAGCGTGCCACCGTCCTCGCCGAAGATTTCCAGCACAGTATCGATCTCGTCGCTGGCTGCATCGATCCGCAGCGTCGCGTGGGCGTCGACCGACAGGCCATACCAGCTTTCCCCGGTTGCGTCGTTGGTGCGCCCGGCGCGCCCGACCGGGTCGGCCTGGGGTGTAAGACCCACGGCCAGATACCCGGCCAGTCCCGGCCCGCCGCAGTCGATGGTGCCCGAGGGGGGCAGATCAGGCACGAAGGTCCCCGACTCCACCACTAGGTTGAAGGTGATCGCCTCCACCGGTGCGGCACCTATGGCGCGGAGTTGCGTGCAATAGGTGCCCGCATCCAGGCTGCGCACGATGAGCGCGTTCAGATCCCCCGCGCTGTCATCATCCCAGGCCAGCAGCGCCCCCGACGCGTCATAGAGCGCCATCACCGGATCGCCCGTGGTGCTTTCCGAATAAAGTGAAACCTCCTGCGGGCTGGCCAGTGAGAACTCCACATAGGCGGGTTCCGACCGTTGCAGCAGAAGCGGCAGGCGCAGTTGCGGGAAGCCGGCCGGCAACTGCGCAGCGAGCCGGGTGGTCAGCGCCGAGGGCTGGCCGCAGGCGCCGGGCACCGCGGTCTGAGCGGACAGCGGCGTCGCGGCGACGAGCGCGAGGACGACGAAAGCGGAGCGGCGAAGCGGGATCATGGCTGACCTGTCAATTGCACCTGAATGGGTTGAGGCTGGCTTATGTTGGGGGGTGTGGCAAGAATCTTCGCGGGTGGCGCAGGCGCAGGCTTGTCCTTTGTGGAAATTGGTTATATTTCCTTACCAATGACTCAGGGAGGGCAGTCATGGAGATGCCGGCACCGGATGCCCGGGTGATGGCGCGCAAGGCGCGGATCGTGGAGCGGTTGCTGGAGATGCTGCCACCCGACGCGGTGATCCATGACGAGGCCGAGACGCGGGCCTATGAATGCGACGCGCTGACCGCCTATTGCTGCCCGCCGCTGGCCGCGGTGCTGCCCCGCACCACCGAAGAGGTCGCCGCCGTGCTGCGGCTGTGCCACGAGATGGGCGTGCCTGTGGTGCCGCGCGGGTCGGGCACGTCGCTGGCCGGCGGCGCACTGCCCACCGCCGATTGCGTGCTGCTGGGCGTCGCCCGGATGAACCGGGTGCTGGAGGTCGACTACGACAACCGCTTCATCCGGGTTCAATCGGGCCGCACCAACCTGAGCGTGACCGACGAGGTGGAGGGCGACGGCTTCTTTTACGCCCCCGACCCGTCCAGCCAGCTTGCCTGCGCCATCGCGGGCAATATCGCGATGAATTCGGGCGGGGCGCATTGCCTGAAATACGGCGTCACCACCAACAACCTGCTGGGCGCGACGGTGGTGCTGATGGACGGCACGGTGATCGAACTGGGTGGGGCGCATATGGATGCCGGCGGGCTGGACCTGCTGGGCGTCGTCTGCGGATCCGAGGGGCAGCTGGGCGTCGTGACCGAGGCAAGCTTGCGCATCCTGCCAAAGCCCGAGGGCGCGCGGCCCGTGCTGATCGCGTTCGATTCCAACGAGGTGGCGGGGGCCTGCGTGTCCGACATCATCAAGGCCGGGGTGCTGCCGGTGGCCATCGAGTTCATGGACCGGCCCTGCATCCGCGCCTGCGAGGATTTCGCCCGCGCCGGCTACCCGGATTGCGAGGCGCTGCTGATCGTCGAGGTGGAGGGGTCGGAGGCCGAGATTGCCGAACAGCTTGGCCTGATCCGCCAGATCGCCATGCGCCACGATCCGCTGGAGTTCCGCGAGAGCCAGTCGGAGGAGGAGTCGAGGAAGATCTGGCTGGGGCGCAAGTCGGCCTTTGGCGCGATGGGCAATATCAACGACTACATGTGCCTGGACGGGACGATCCCGGTTTCCGCCCTGCCGCTTGTGCTGCGGCGGATCGGCGAAATGAGCCGCGAGTTCGGGCTGGACGTGGCCAATGTGTTCCACGCGGGCGACGGCAACATGCATCCGCTGATCCTGTTCGACGCCAACAAGCCCGGCGATCTGGAGAAATGCGAAGCCTTCGGTGCCGAGATCCTGAAGCTGTGCGTCGAGGTCGGCGGCTGCCTGACCGGCGAGCATGGTGTGGGGATCGAGAAGCGCGACCTGATGACGGTGCAGTACGACCCCGTGGATCTGGAGGCGCAGATGCGGGTGAAGGATGTGTTCGACCCGCGCTGGCTGCTGAACCCGGCCAAGGTGTTCCCGCTGGCCGCCAGCGACGCGCGGCGGGCCGCCGCGTGAGGGTTATCAAGGTCTTGTGGCAGCGCGCGGTGCGCCGGGCGGACCAATGCGGCGAGTGTGCATCCACGTATGATTCACGTGCATCTGCCGTGCATACAACGTGCATACCTAAAAAACGCACAACTCGGCCGCTCATGTGCGCTGATGCACAATCAGCGGGGGCGGCATGAGCCTGCGCCCGCGTGACGAGGCCGAACTGGCCGAGGCGATCCGGGCCGCCGCAGGCCCGCTGTCGGTGCGGGGCGGCGGCACGCGGGGGCTGGCGGCGGATGGCGAGGTGCTGGAAACCGGCGCGCTGACCGGCATCAGCCTCTATGAACCCGGCGCGCTGACCATCGTGGCGGGCGCGGGCACGCCGCTGGCCGAGATCGAGGCGGCGCTCGCGGCCGAGGGGCAACGGCTGCCGTTCGAGCCGATGGACCATCGCGGGCTGCTGGGCAGTGTTGGAGAACCGACCATCGGCGGGGTGGTGGCGGCGAATGTCAGCGGCCCGCGCCGGGTGCAGGCTGGGGCCTGCCGCGACTCACTGATCGGCGTGCACTTTGTCGATGGCACCGGGACGGTCGTGAAAAACGGCGGGCGGGTGATGAAGAACGTCACCGGCTACGACCTGGTGAAGCTGCTGGCCGGCAGCTTCGGCACGCTGGGCGTGCTGACCGAGGTGGCCTTCAAGGTGCTGCCCGCGCCGGGGGCTGCGGCGACGCTGGTGCTGACCGGGCTGGACGATGCCGCCGCGCTGGGCGCGATGACCCGCGCACTGGGGTCGCCCTATGAGGTGTCGGGCGCGGCGCATTGGCCGGGGGCGGGCACCTTCCTGCGGGTGGAGGGATTCGCGGAGTCGGTCGCCTATCGCGCGGGCCGGTTGCAGGCGATGCTGGGCGGTGAGGTCGAGGACGGCGTCACGGCGACAACGACCCGCTGGGCGGCGATCCGCGATGTGGCGCCGTTCCACGGGCAGACGGGGGATGTCTGGCGGCTGTCGGTCAAGCCGTCCGATGCACCGGGGATCGCCGCACGCGCCGGGGGCCGGGCGCTTTACGACTGGGGCGGCGGGCTGGTCTGGCTGCTATTGGAGCCGGGGACGGACCTGCGGGCGCGGCTGGGGGAGTTTTCGGGCCATGCGACGCTGGTGCGGGCCGACAGGGACGTGCGGGCGCGGCTGGGCACCTTCCAGCCCGAACCCGCGCCGGTGGCAGCGATCGCCGCCGGGCTGCGGGCGCGGTTCGACCCGCGCGCGGTGCTGAATCCGGGGGTGATGGGGTAACGATGCAGACGAACTTTTCCCAGGCGCAGTTGCGCGACCCGGCCACCGCGCGGTCGAACGAGATCCTGCGGACCTGCGTGCATTGCGGCTTCTGCACCGCGACCTGCCCGACCTATCAGGTGCTGGGGGACGAGCTGGACAGCCCGCGCGGGCGCATCTACCTGATCAAGGACATGCTGGAAAACGGGCGGCCGGCGGATGAAAAGACCGTCAAGCATATCGACCGCTGCCTGAGTTGTCTGGCCTGCATGACCACCTGCCCCAGCGGCGTGCATTACATGCATCTGGTCGATCACGCGCGGGAGTATATCGAGCAGACCTACCGCCGGCCGTGGCGCGACCGGGCGCTGCGGCGGGTGCTGGCTGCCGTGCTGCCCTATCCGGGGCGGTTTCGCCTGGCGCTGCTGGGGGCCAAGTTCGGGCGGCCGTTCAGGCGGCTGATGCCGGACGCGCGGCTGCGCGCGATGCTGGAGATGGCGCCGAGGCAGATCCCGCCGGTCAGCCGCAACGACGATCCGCAGGTGTTTCCGGCGAAAGGCGAGCGCCGGATGCGGGTTGCGCTGATGACCGGCTGCGCGCAGAAGGCGCTGAACACCGACATCAACGACGCGACGATCCGCCTGCTGACCCGGCTGGGGGCCGAGGTCGTGGTGGCCCGTGGCGCGGGCTGCTGCGGCGCGCTGACCCATCACATGGGCCGGACGGAGGACAGCCACAGGTTCGCGAAGGCTAACATCTCGGCCTGGGTGGCCGAGAAGGCGAAGGCAGGGCTGGATGCGGTGGTGATCAACACCAGCGGCTGCGGGACGACGGTGAAGGACTACGGGCACATGTTCCGCAATTCCGCTCTGGCCCCAGATGCGGCCACGGTGGCGGGGCTGGCGAAGGACATCAGCGAGGTGCTGACCGACCTGGGCCTGCCCGAGGGTACGGCCAGGGGGCTGCGCGTCGCCTATCACGCCGCCTGCTCGCTGCAGCACGGCCAGCAGATCAAGACGCTGCCCAAGGACCTGCTGAAGCGCGCGGGGTTCACCGTGGTGGAGCCGGCGGATGCGCATCTGTGCTGCGGGTCGGCGGGCACCTACAACCTGATGCAGCCCGCGATCTCGGCCCAGTTGAAGGCGCGGAAGGTCGAGACGCTGGAGGCGAGGAAGCCCGATGTGATCGCCGCCGGCAACATCGGCTGCATGATGCAGATCGGATCGGGCACGGGCGTGCCGGTTGTGCATATGGTGGAGCTGCTGGACTGGGCGACCGGCGGGCCGAAACCGCGTGCGCTGGGGTCTTGAACCGCGCTTTTCCGCTTCCTACCTGAGAGTTGCCGGGGGCCAGACGGACCCGGCGCACCGCCCGGCCCCGGAACGGGGCGGGCACCCACATTGTCGCTTGAAGAAGGATGATGACCCATGCGCAATCTTGACATGACCCCGCTCTACCGTGCCACCGTCGGCTTCGACCGCTTTGCCGACCTGATGGACCGCGTGCTGACGACCGATGTCGCCCAGCCGACCTATCCGCCCTACAACATCGAGAAGCTGGACGAGAACGCCTATCGTATCTCGGTCGCCGTCGCGGGCTTTGCCGCCGACGAACTGGCGGTCGAGCAGAAGGAAAACGCGCTTTTCATCACGGCCCGCAAGTCCGAGACCGAAGATGAGGGCAAGGTCTACCTGCACCGCGGTATCGCCACCCGCGCATTCGAGCGCCGGTTCCACTTGGCCGATCATGTGAAGGTGACGGGCGCGACCCACGCCGACGGCATGCTGCATGTCGATCTGGTGCGCGAGATGCCCGAGGCGCTGAAGCCCCGCCGCATCGAGATCGCAAGCTCGAACGGCGTCACCAGCCAGACGCTCGACGCCTGATCGAAGACTGTCACAACACACAGCGGGCGCGCCAACTGGCGCGCCCTTTGTTTATCAGAAACGCGGGGCTTTCGGTCAGCCGCCCAGCGCCACGCTCCAGAATAGAAGCACCGGGGCGATGAACACGAAACTGATGCAGATGAGATGCGATGCCTTGATCGCCCGCTGCATGCGCGAAGATTCGATCACGTTGCCAAAGGACGAGACCACGTCCATGACGTGATCGATCTGCTGGCGCAGTCGGTCGCGGCTTTGCGCAGCAACGTCGGGACGACCCCCCGCAATCCGCTGTCCTGCGGCAAGCGCCGCGCGCCGATCCTCCAATCCTGACATCGTCACCCCCATGAAAACTCATCTCTTCAGGTGGAGTGGAACGCATCCGTTTCAAGCGCCTGAATCGCGGGGGCCGTGAAAAGCGCGGCGATCCGCCGACGACCGCCCCGATGGAATCGACCTGTTCGGCCGCGCTGCGCGCCAGCCGGTTAACGGAGGGTTAAGTGGTCGGGAAATTCGCAGCCTGAGTCTGCGCCGCCACAGCGCACCCTTGACGCGACCCCGCCTGAGTGCCCGATCAACAGCGCCGGTTCCCGCGAATCCTGATGAAAACGCCGCGCCGTCGCCGCCTGATCTGCGCCCCACGGAGGTGGAACGTGACGCTACACTCTGTGTGTGTTGACACTGAATCCTGCAGTAAAACCGGAAGAGGCCGAATGAGGCAGGGCTATGACGAATGGGGCAATGAAATAAGGGCCACAAGGCCACAGAAGACGTCGCAGCGTTGAGGCGGCGCAAGACCTGCAGTGGCGGTTGATGTAGGGGTTTAAGGGCTGACAAGGCCGAGAGTCGCCAAGTGGGGGCCTCAGATCGAGCAAGTGTTTAAGGCATTGGAACAACAAGCAAACGGCGCTCTTCACGGCGGCCTATCGGGCGTTCAGAGCGCGATCTGAACGCCGGGAACTGGGAAGAGCCGTTCCAAGTTCGCCGCGCTTTTCCCAGAACGGGATTAGTGCAGCGATGTCAGAACGGTAAGGTCTTTGCGACGCGCGGAAGCCGGCCCGCGAACCTGGAACAGATTCTGCTGTTAGCCGGCAGCAATCGAAGCGCTGCCCCGGATCAAGTGTCACACATCGAGGCGAGGTTGGCGCCCGGTCTCCACGCCAGGCGCATCGCCAATAACTTGCAGGAAGGCCCGGGCCATGAGCTTGGGAGCGTCGGGATGATCACTCGCATGGATAAGATGAAACAGAGCTCGGTTGCCATCAAGGGACTGAAAGATCGGGTAGGGGTTTACGTACTTATACCCAAGCTCGCCGGCAAATCGATCGGCGACGCGCGCCACAATCTCGAACTGCTTCAAGCCAGCTAGAGCGCGCCAGTCGGGCCCGCCCCACCAAAGGTCTATCTGAGACAAGCGTGCTGGCCGATGCGACTGAGTAAGTGAGCGATGAATCCAAGAGGTGCCAAGGAAATAGAGCAACTCGATCTTGGTACGACCTTCGCGTGCGGCAAGAGCCTTGACCGTGTCCCAGTGGCACTCGGTATTGCGCTGATCGAGAAGTGCGAAGATCGCCGCGTTCCGCGTAAGCCGGTCGCTTTGCAGAATCGACTTCACTGCGACATTGAAATCGGCGTGGTAAACAAAGACTCGACGCCACCGTGGATGTCGGTGGTGTATCGACTTCAGGCGGCCAAGCTGGCGAGCGCCCCCATCGTCAGAATCGCAAAGCCAAAACGTGCGCAAGCGCGGCGGCTGCACCTCCAGAACCCGCCGAGCCGTCCACGCCTCTTCATGGTCACGGCTCTGGGGCGCTGCGAAACCGTCAATGTATAGGCCACCCTTTGTTATCAGCTGAAACTTCGAGATGTAGTCCGCAATCAGTTTGCTCTTGGAATCAGTCTGCTGTGGTGGTGGAGGCAGGCCAGTGCTTGGAACGCTCCGCGAATCTATAAGGAAGCTCGCCTTGCGAGGCGCGCGGCCCATTTCGCCGCCTGCGAACATTTCTTGTTGGCTGGCTATCTCACTGCCATTCTTGGAAGCCCGTCCCACTCACTACCGTCCAGCGCCCTACCAGCAAACTTCTTCCCCACGCGAACCATCTCAGTGCCATCTGCCGCGGTGGCTCGGGCGATTCGCTGGTTTTTCTCTCTTGGAAGATTAACGCCGAGACCAGGCGCCCAGTCACCCCATTGCTTGAAATGGAACGGCACATCGGCACGCATGCACTGCAACAGCAGCTCCCGGAACCATGTCGGAGCAGCCGGGCGGGCCTTTGGGCCGCTCTCTCCTCCGGTGATCACCCAATTGATTGTACTCCCCAACCAAGGATCGATCTGGAGTGGGCCCAGTAAGGGTTCAGCCGAAATGAAGCGTACGTGTGCGGGCACCGCTGCAAGATATGGCAGGAGTTCATCGGCGCGCTTCTGCAGTTCGATCGTGGTGCCAAGCCATACATTGGTGGGCCAGCTTCGGGACCAACCAGAGAGGCGGAGGACATTCTGAGGGCGCTTTGTTAGCAGTAGCCAGTCAAGATTGGGGGTCGCCTCAATGACTTCCCATAGCTTGCTGCGCCAAGGCTGCAGTTCCTCGCGATCCTCGAACACGTCCGCCATGGAAGCACAGAACACACGCGGCCGTTCGGGCTGATCCTGCGCCTTCGAGTTCCAGCGGTGGGGTTGCCGCCAATGGGACTCACCAAAGAGTCTGCGATCCGAACCTGGTCCCCATACTCGTTGTCCCACGCGCTTTGCCCAGCTCTCGGCGTAGCAATGCTTGCAAGCCTCGGACACCTTGGTACATCCCCACCAAGGGTTAAACGTGTGCGTCGTCCATTCGATCTTGGAATTTTCGCCCATGATCACACCTCAATTGCTTGAAGACGTTACGTGGCGCCCGCGTTCAACTCCACCCCGGAAATCAGCAATTCTCCCCTGGTTGGGCTGCGATCGGCTTTGTCGCCGATTGTGTAGCTGACCTTCACCTCCTCGATTGCGAAGGCGGCGAAGAGGGCGCGGACCTCGGGCGTGTCATTGATCGACAGCAGGAACCGGCCCTGGAGCGCGGCGAGCTGGTCGGCCAGGCGGGCGAAGTCGTCGCGCGCAAACATCGCCTTGCCGTAGTCGGATTCGCAGCCCCAGTACGGCGGGTCGAGGTAGAAGAAGGTGCCGGGGCCGTCGTAGCGGGCGATGAACGCCCCGAAGTCCAGGCATTCGATGATGACCCCCGCCAGGCGCGCGTGCAGATCCTCCAGCATCGGTTCCAGCGTGGTCAGATTGAACCGGCCGGGGCGGTCGCGCGAAACGCCGAAGTTGCGCCCGGACACCTTGCCGCCGAAGGCCGTGCGCTGGAGGTAGAGGAACCGCCCTGCCCTTTCTAGGTCGGTCAGCGTGCCGGGATCGGTCGCGACCAGGCGCTCGAACTCTGCCCTGGTGGTCAGCTGGAAGCGCAGCATCTCGATGAACTGCGGATAATGCCGCTGCAGGATCCGGAACAGGTTCGACACGTCGCGGCCGTAGTCGTTGATCACTTCGGCCCGCGGCCGCATGCGCCGGCGCAGGAAAATTCCGCCCATGCCGACGAAGGCCTCGGCATAGGTCTGATGCGGCGTTGCGTCGATGATAGCGCAGATTCGCCGCGCCAGGTTGCGCTTGCCGCCCAGCCAGGGCGCCACCGGCGAGACAGGATCGACGGGCTTCAAGGGCGTGTTCAATACCGGTTCCTCCTTGTTTCGCGAAAGAACATAGCATGAACATAAAGGGGCAACATACCCGTTTTGAGCGGCCTCGCTGCGACATTCATCATGCGGTTAAACATCTGTCGCCTCACGCGGACGTGACGGCTATGGTGGGGGAGAATCGTGAGGGAGTGGATTGATGAGGAAATTGATAGTGTTCGGTTTGGTGGGCGTTCTTGCGGGCTGCGGAGAGCCGCCGATGGTGACCGAGTTCAACGGCGACAGCGTGACGGTGCAGTCGCAGACGGCAGGCAACAGCCCCGAGGTGACGGCCGAGGCGCAGCGGATCTGCGCCACGCATCGGCGGCGGGCGGAGTATGCTTCATCCCGCCAAGTCTATGCGCCACAGTTCATGGTGCCGACCTATGCGCACCTGTTCCTGTGTCTGAGCCGGTGACAGGCATGGTGAGGGGAGCGGCGCTTGTCTGCGGCATGATGCTGGGGGCCGCCAGTGCCGCGAGCGCCGAGACATCAACAGGCGATCTGGATCACCTCACGCTATATATCTGCCCGTACGAGCGCATCGCGGGGATGTTCCCGGTAGTCGAGGCGCCAGATTCGGAGCCGCGCCTCGTCGGCGGATGGGGCGACACCGAAATCACGAGGTTCGATGATGGCCTCAGGATCGTTCTGTACAGCGACATAATCGTCATAAACGACGATCTGAACTACGTCCGGGTCGAAAAAGGCAGAGTGACAGAGGGCCGCTGCTACGAAGGTTTGCTGCAATTCGGCTACATTGCCTTGGGCATCATGGAGCTCGTGCCGGCCGCGGCGCAAGTTGCGCAGAATCGACTTGATCAGGAGAGAATGGAGAGAGCAGACAGTGCGCTCATAGCTGCTGGTACCGAGATCGCCCGGCAGAGCAGGCAGATCGAGCAACTGCGGAACCAGGTGGCTACCCAGGCAGAACTGATCCGCACCTTGAGAGAAAAGACGCCCTGAGCCGATCTCACCCGTCGGCGGGGTCGGTCAAGCATTGCCTTAAGGCACTCGGCCGCGCCGTTCGAGCTCAGGCCAGCAGGTGCCGTCTTGCTTCTTCGAGTGATGAAAACGCACGCCACGCGCCGTCATGACGCGCCAGAAACTCTCCGTCGTTCATCTCGTGGATCTCGACCGTGCCCTTGGTGGCCGAACGCTCCTTATGTGTCTTCTTCAGCAAGTTGAAATTCGGTGCGTGTGTGACAGGGGAATCGTCCGGGGCAGAGCTCGTTTCTGCCATCGATGGCAGAGGTAGATCGCCGCCGCAGTGCCAGCAGACCCGCGCCCGAGCCGCCACGTTCCCGCAGCACCTCGGGCACGAAGGGTTAGCGTTGCCGAGGGCCAAGAGATACGTGATTGCGACGATGGGCGAGAAAATCAAGGCGATCGCGGCCCACAGGACGCCGCTGCGATTCCATCGATCTGCTAGGATGCCAACCATGGTCGAGATGCAAACCCAGATCAGAAGAATGACCAGCCACGCCATGAGACCCCCGGAAACTGAATGCGGCACCTGAAGATCGCCTACTCTCTCACAGTGTGGCCCCACCAGACAACCTTGCCGATGATCTTCAGGTCATGGGCGGCCAGGCCGACGACTGTCTCGGGTGGATACAGGCTGAAGTTGTCGGAATGCAGGACGATCGTTCCGAAGCTGGAATGCTCGATCCGCTTCACCCGCGCGCTGCCGTCTTCGAACAGGGCATAGAGATCGGCGCGGACCGGGCGGCCAGGCTTTCGCGGCCGGCATGGCACGTTGCGCTTTGACGTGTCCAGCAACACCAGGTCCTGATCGTTCAGGATCGGCAGCATGCTGTCGCCGCGCACACGCGCCAGGCGGGCATTCTTTGCAGCCAAGCCGATGCGCTTCAGCCAGTCACGACGGAACGCCAGGTGATCGATCACCAGCTCGTCGACTATCTGGCTGCCCGCGCCGGCGGCAAGTTCGACATCATGCAGCGGGATTCGGGCGTAGAGGCGCTGATCGAGGTTCAGCAACTCAATCGGCCCATTGTCGCGGGGCGGCCCAATGTAGAAGTCCAGCCCAAGAGCGTCGCACAGTTCCTTGGCCCTAGCGAGCGACGGCCCTTCCTTCTTGGTGCTGCGGAGGACATTCCGGATCGCGTCCGCGGGAAGATCCGATTCCTGCTCAACGGCGAAGGCGGTCTTGCCCAGCTCTTTGAGCCTGGCGCGCACAATCTCATCAAACGGCAACTGACTGAACTCCATGAATCGGGAGTATTGCCGATTATTCGCTTCTTGACTATCGGTATTGTTACCGCTTAGATGATCGGTAACAATACCGGGTGATCAGAATGACAACCGACCAACTCGTGCAACTGGCGAAGCTTTATGGGGCGCATAACGGCCTGAGGCTTTCGACGGTTTCGACCTACGCGGCGCGGGACGGGAAGTACTTCGGCAAGTTGGAGGCGGGGGCAGACTGCACCCTGCGCAGCGCCACGCGGCTCGTCGCATGGTTCGATGAGCATTGGCCTGACGATCTGCAATGGCCGCGCGACATCCCGCGCCCAAGCAAGTCGCGGAGGGTGGCATGACGCGTATCGCTGCCCTCCGCCGGCGTCTGGCGCTTACAATCTGCCCGGAACTCGGGCGGGATGCATTCCGCCAGCCGGATCATGCATCGGAACTGGACCTGCTCGACCTGCTGGGTCGGCTTCCAATCTGGCGGAACGGCCGCCGCCCCGCGTGGTGGGGCGATATCGAGGTTCGTGCTTTCCTCACAAGCCGGCATCGGCAGATGTCAGTTCTTGAAGCCGAACGAGAAGGTGTGATGCGCTTCGGGTCGCGCTGCCCGCGCAAGAGCGCGATTGGCGTCTACTGGCAGCGCCTGGACCAGGTGGACTGGCGAGAGCTGCGCACCGGTAGTGGTGCTGTGCAATGACCCGCGCGGCATCCCACACCACCCGGCATCTACTTGCCCTGGCCGAGGCGCTGGGCCGCTACAAGCGCGTGACGCCTGACGCGATCTGCGCCCGCGCTCTGGGCAAGGGGCATTTCTTTCACCGCCTGGCGATAGGAGGCGACTGCCGGACAGCAACGGCTGAGCGGCTGCTGGGATGGTTCGACGATCAATGGCCCAGCGACCTCGAATGGCCGCGTGACATCCCGCGCCCGAGCAAGAGCCGGAGGGTCGCCTGATGCCGGCCCCGATCCCCTGCATGGGCCATGCCAGCATCACCGATGCGGTGATGGCCCTGATCGCCGAGGGCCTTGCCCCCGGTGAAATCCTGCGCCGCGTCAATGTCGCCCTTGGTCGCGACCCGGACGACAGGCGGGCCGTCAGCCTGGTCTATGCCGTGTGTTCGACGGGCGGCCAGCGCCGCCGGGTCCTGTCGTCGGTGAGCTTTGCGCTGGAGCGGGATGACATGCGGGTCCTGGTGGGCGCGGCGCGGCGACGCGGCTGTTACGCCCGGCACCTGGCGCGGCGGCTGATCGAGATCGCCGTGCGCGACGGCATGATCGACGCGATCCTCGACGATGGGGGCGCCGCATGAACCGCCTGCGCCGCCTTTCCCGCCGCCTGAACGACAGCCTGATCGGCGATGCCGTCGGCGCCGTCTGCCTGATGGCGACCTGCTACCTTCTGATCGTTGCCGTCGGGGTGCTGCAATGAGCACGGAGCGGACAACCGCCGCTGTCTGGCGCGGCATCTGCGACCAGCTGCGCGTGGCGGAAGCCGCGCATCCGGTCATGACGGGCCGCGAGCCTGCGCACCCGGCCGACCAGGTCGATGCGACGCGGCGCTATGTCGTGGCGGTGGACCTGATCTTTGCCGACCTGCTGGAGCTGCGGCGCCGCGGCGCGCTGCAAGCCCTGCGCGGAGAGGCCAGCGGTTCGGGGGGCGGACTTGGCTGACGAGTTGCGCATCTGCCCGATGGGGAAGGACCGCTATGCCGTGTTCGACGGCGGCAAGCGCATCTCGGGCGTTCTGTCACGGCAGGGCGCGCTGAGCGTCCTGGACAGCGTGCTGAGCGCGCGGCGCGGCCAGGACCGCCCCTGCCTGCGCTGTGGCACGGTGTTTTCAAGCCAGGGGCCGCACAACCGGATGTGCGACGGCTGCCGCACCATCGCCGCGCGCCTGGGGCGCGAGTTCGAGGGGCGCTGAGATGCATGCGGCGCGGATATCGGCATCGCCCCGGCTGCAGCGGGTGCTGCGCGTGCTGGAGGACGGCAAGCCGCATACCACGCGCGATATCGTGCGCCGCGCCCGCGTGATGGCGGTGAACGCCTGCGTGGCCGAACTGCGGTTTCACGGGGCCGAGATCCACTGTGACCAGCGCCGCATCAACGGCGCGGTGCGCTTCTACTACACGATGACGAAGGGGCCGAGATCACAATGAGAGAAGCGAAACTTCTGTCCAGCGGCCCCATCGCGCTGGCCGAGATCAAGACCCCGAGCCGATTGAGGCCCGTGACCGAGGCGGGCGTCGCCTCATTGGTCGCCTCGATCACCGAGCTGGGCGTGATGAAGGATCCGATCCAGCTGCGCCGTGTGAAGCATAGGGGGGGCGCGCTCGAATTGATCGCCGGAGCGCATCGGCTGGAAGCGGCGCGGCACCTGAGTTGGGCCGAGATACCGGCGCAGGTCTGGGACTGCACCGACGATTGGGCCCGGCTGATGGAGATCGACGACAACCTGGCTGGGGCAGAGATGTGCGCGCTGGACACGGCGATCTTCCTTGCCGAACGCAAGCGGGTTTACGAGAAGCTGCACCCCGAGACGAAGGCCACTGCGTTCAAGGGCAATCGCCACACGGGCAGTCTAGCCGCGGACATGATGTCCGTCGCTAGCTTTGCCACCGCGACAGCCGAGAAATTCGGCCTTACCGATCGCCATGTCCGGCGGATGATCAGCGCCGGCGAGAAGCTCGACCCGCGCGATGTCGGGCTGCTGCGCGCAGCGCCCCGCCCGGTCACGCTTGCCGATCTGCAGGCTCTCTCAAAGGTTCAGGGCGCGGCGGAACGCTATCATGTTGTCGAAGCGCTGGCCGAGGGGCGAGTGAAGAACGCCGCCACCGCCCGGCGCGAGTTTGCAGCCCGCGAGCGGGGAGAGACAACAGCCAAGAGAGACCCGGTTGAGGCGCAGTTCAACGACCTGTTGAAGGCATGGGGGCGGGCCAAATCAACCGTCGCGCGCCGCCGGTTCGTGCGCGAGGTCTATTCCGAGCTGACGCCGCTGGTCATGGACGAGAGCAGCGTTGTGGGCGACAAGGTCGTCCTGTTCGAGCCCCCGCGCGAGAAGAAGGCCGGGGGCAAGGGATGACCGGACCCGCGCCCACTCAGCAGTGGTGGACCGCGGACGAGATCGCGGCAGCCCGCCTGCCCGACCTTCCCGGCACGCGCCGCGGTGTGAACCTGCTGGCCGAGAAGCAGAACTGGCGCGGCAGCCCGGGTCTTGCCCGCCGCCGGCGGGGCAAAGGCGGGGGCTGGGAGTACTCCTGGCGCCTGTTTCCTTCAACAGCGCAACGCAGGCTGCTGGAGGCGGTCGTGGCGCCTGTGCAGCCCGTGCGGCCCGACCGCGACGAGGCCTGGACCTGGTACGAGGCATTGCCCGCCGATGTCCGTGCCCGGGCCGAGGCGCGCCTGCTGGCGATCCAGCAGGTCGAGGCGCTGGAGCCTGCGATCGGCAAGTTCCTCGCCGTCGAGCAGGTCGCGCGGTTGCAGGGTGTCGGGGCCCGTACGGTCTGGTCGTGGTTCGAGCTGATCGAGGGCGTACGCACCGATGACCGCCTGCCCTACCTGGCACCGCGGCATCGGGCCAGGGCGACGACGTGCCGCGCCGGCAGCCGCATCAAGGACTGCGACCCGGAGTTCTTCGACCTGATCAAGTCGGACTATCTGCGGCTGGAGGCTCCGAGCTTTTCGGACTGCTACCGGCGGTCGTGCCGGATCGCCAAGGCGAAGGGGCTGGAGGTTCTGCCCGAGCGGACGATGCGGCGCCGGCTGGACCGGGCGGTGTCACGTGCCACGCAGGTACTTGCGCGCCGCGGAATCGACGCGGTGAAGCGGCTGTACCCCACACAGGTGCGCGACAAGACAGCCCTGGTGGCAATGGAGGCGGTCAACGCCGATTTCCACAAGTTCGACGTCTTCGTGCGCTGGCCCGCGGCCAGGGGCGAGGCGCCGCAGATCATCCGGCCGCAGATGGTCGCGTTCCAGGACATCCATTCGGGGCGCATCCTGTCGTGGCGGATCGACGTGAGCGCCAACAGCACGGCCGTCCTGCTGGCCGCAGGCGACATGATCGCCGACTGGGGCATCCCCGGCCACGTGGTTCTGGACAATGGCCGCGAATTCGCAGCCAAGGCGATCACCGGCGGTACCTCGACCCGGTACCGGTTCAAGGTGAAGGATGACGATATCCCGGGCCTGTTCACGGCGCTGGGGTGCGAGATCCACTGGGCACAGCCCTACAGCGGCCAGTCGAAGCCGATCGAGCGCGCGTTCCGCGACATGTGCGGGTCGATCGCCAAGGACCCGCGCTTTGCCGGGGCCTGGACCGGGAACCGCCCGGACGCCAAGCCCGAGAACTACGGGTCGAAGGCGATCGACCTGGAGAAGTTCCTGGCAGTCGTGGCCGAGGGGATCGAGGAGCACAACACCCGCCAGGCCCGACGGTCGGAGGTGGCCTGGGGCCGGTCCTTCGCCGAGGTGTTCGACGAAAGCTACGCCACCCAGCCGATCCGAAAGGCGACCGAGGCACAGCGCCGGCTGTGGCTGCTGGGCGCCGAGGGACTGCGCGCCGACAGCGTGAACGGGCGCATCCGGTTCCAGGGCAACGAGTTCTGGGCCGACTGGATGCAGGAGATCGCCGGCGACCGGGTCGTAATCCGGTTCGACCCGGCCGAGTTCTGGTCGGGCCTGCATGTCTATGCCGCCGACGGCGCCTACCTGGGCCACGCGCCATGCCTGGTGAAGGCCGGGTTCTTCGACATGGACGAAGCGCGCGCGCATTCCCGCAATCGCGCCGCCTGGCTGACGGCCGAGCGCAAGGCGCTGGAGGCGCACCGCCGGTACCGCGCATCGGACATCGGCGAGGCGCTCGACGCGATCGCGCCCTCCGATCCGGTGAAGCCCGATGCCAAGGTGGTGCGCGCCGAATTCGGCAAGCCCGTCGCCCCGGCGCGCACAACGGCGTCAGGCGCCGGCAGCGACGCGATCGCCGAGGCGCAGGCCGGGATCGTCGCCGACCTGGCGAGCCGGCGGACCGAGACGGCCCCGGCCGAGGAGACCCCGCGCGAGCGGTTCCGGCGCGCGCTGGAGATCGAGCGGCGAGCTGAACGGGGCGCCCCGGTGACGACCGAGCAGCAGCGCTGGGTGAGCGTCTACCAGTCGACACCCGAATACCGGGCCGAACGCATGCTCTGGGAGGAGAGGGGCGACGCGATCTTCGGGTGAGGAACCGCCGGGGGCGGGCAAGGCCCACCGGCGGAAGAGCTTGAGCTGAGAGGACAGGATGCACGACGAAACCAGACTTTACAACAGCGTAGCGCCGCTTCGGAACGTGGCGGCCCTGCTGACGCTGATCGACCGGGTGGAGACGCGCGCGCACGGGTTGCCGGGCATGGCCACGTTCTACGGGCCCTCGGGCTACGGCAAGACCACCGCCGCGGTCTATGCAACCAACCGGTTCCGCGCCTGCCACATCCAGATCCAGGCCCTGTGGCGCGCCAAGCAGCTGTTGCAGGAGATCGTGATCGAGCTGGGGCACCGCCCGGCCCGCACCGCGGCCGAGATGTTCAACCAGGCGGCCGAGGAGCTGGCACGCAGCGCGCGCCCCCTGATCCTGGACGAGGCCGACCACCTGGCGCACGACAGGATGATCGAGGTGGTGCGTGGGCTCTACGAGGCATCCGGCGTGCCGGTGATCCTGATCGGCGAGGAGCTGCTGCCGACGAAGCTGCAGCGCTGGGAACGGGTCCACGGCCGGATGCTCGACTGGGTCGCGGCCGAGCCCGCGAGCAGCGACGACGTCGGCCACCTGGCGCCGATCTATGCGCCGGGCATCGAGATCGCCGCCGACCTGCGCCAGCACCTGCTGGCCGCATCGCGCAAGTCGATCCGTCGCGTGTCGATCAACCTGGCACTGGTCAACGAGTTCGCGCGCGTGCGTGGCCTGTCGGCCGTGACGCTGGCGGACTGGGGCAAGGGCAGTTTCTTCACCGGCGAGGCCCCTGCCCCGCGCCGCGACGACTTTGCCGAGACCCGCCGTGCACAGGTCGATGCGAAGCGCGCGGGCCAGCTGCGGAGGACCGCGTGATGCGCACGACGAGCGATGCCCGCCAGGCGCTGGACGATGCCGCATGGGCCGCGGCGCGGCGGATGGAGCGGTTCGGCTATGCCGAGATTTCCCACAGGATGCAGATCGGTATGAAGCGGGCGTCGGGCATCGTCCGGCGCTGGGAGAGCGAGGGCCGGGTCCGCGTCGTGCAGCAGGGCCCCGGGCTGCGCCGCCTGTTCGCGCCGGATGCCGACTGGCAGCCGCCCGCGCCCCGGATGCGCGGATCGGTGCCCGAGAACCTGTGGACGTCGATGCGGGGCCTGAAGAGCTTCACGCCGACCGACCTTGCCGCGCATTCGACGACGATCGCCGTCAAGGTCAGCACGGCCGCAGCGCAGGCCTATTGCCAGGCGCTGCTGCGCGCGGGCTACCTGCGGGTCGAGCGGAAGGCCGTGCCCGGCCGGCGCGAGGCGATCTATCGCCTGGTGAAATCCACCGGCCCGAAGCCCCCGCGCGAGCGCCGGGTACGGGCAGTGATCGACGACAACCTGGGCGAGATCGTCCACATCGCCGGGGCGGGCCGATGAACGGGCCTGCGAGCGGTGCGCTGTCGATCGCGCGTGCGGCCTGGGGCGAGGCGCTGCCCGACTGGGTCGAGGCGATGGCCATCGAGTGCGAGGCCACGAGCCAGAACCGGGTGGCGGCGCGCATGGGCCGGTCGGCCGCGATGGTCAGCCAGGTCCTGCGCCGGAAGTACCCGGCCGATCTGGCCGCCGTCGAGGAGGTGTTTCGCGGGGTGTTCCAGGAGGCGCGGGTGCAGTGCCCCGCCCTTGGCGCCCTGCCGTCGAACGAATGCCAGGACTGGCGCCGAAAGTCCCGCAGCTTCGCGCCCGGTAACCCGCTGCGTCTGCGCATGTTCCGCGCCTGCGCACATTGTCCACGCAACCGACGGGAGGACCCGGCATGAAACCCGCCTTCGACCCCACCGGATTTGCCGACCGGCTGCGCCGCGCGATCGAGCGGCGCGGCACGATCGCCGCGGCCGCACGGGCCTGCGACATGCCGAAGCCCACGCTTGAAGGCTACCTGTACCGCGTCAACCTGCCCACGGCCCGCGCGCTGGCGCAGCTGGCACTGGGGCTGCAAGTGTCGGTCGACTGGCTGCTGTTCGGGGAGCCGATGCCATGACTACATTGCGCGAGCGCATGGACGCAACCGACTGGTCAGAGGAAGGCGTGGCCCTGTTCGGCAAGCTGCTGCGGCTGACCGAGGCGGACGACGAGTCGGAACTGATCATCATGGCGCTGGCGGCGCGGCTGATCGTCACCCGCTGCGAGACGCCGCCCGACCTGGTCGAGCAGGTGGGCGAGTTCATGGAGCTGTGCCTGGAGACGCGGCGCGCGAGCCTGCGCCCGCCCGCGCCCGACCTGCGCGTCGTGGGGGGCCGGGATGCCGACTGATCGCTGGACCGCAACCGACATCCTGACCCGCGCCGCGCTGGCCGCCGGCAAGATCGACCGGGCCGGCCCCCGTGGCGCCACCCTGGTCACCCTGGACGAGATCGAGGCGATGGCGACGGCGCTGGTGCTGCTGGGGCTGCCCGCGATCCCGCCCGGAACGCCCGCGCCCGAGATCGCGCGCCGCCTGAACCTGAAACCCACCACCCCTGACGGAGAGACAGAATGAATTCGCCCGCACCCATTCCCGACGGCCGCGTGACCATCGAAGGCCGGACCTACATGTCCGATGCCAAGGGCGCGCTTGTGCCCCTGGCGCTGATCAAGCCGCAGGACCTTCTGCAGGACGAGATGGTGCGCAAGGTGATGGGCTATGCCGTCGCCCTGTCCGACCAGGTGGCGCGGTTCAAGGAACACACGTTCGACGACCTGTCGGCATTCGAGGCGCTTCTGGCGCAGGAATACGGCGTCAAGGTCGGCGGGGCCAAGGGCAACAAGACCTTCATGACCCATGACGGCATGATGAAGGTGCAGGTGCAGGTCGCCGATCACATCGACTTCGGCCCCGAGCTGCAGGTCGCCAAGCAGCTGGTCGACGAATGCCTGAACGAATGGGCGGCGGATGCGCGCGACGAGCTGCGCGCGATCGTCACGCGGGCCTTCAACACCGACAAGGCCGGGCAGATCAACCGGTCGGAGATCTTCATGCTGCTGCGGCTGGAGATCGAGGATGAGCGCTGGCAGCGGGCGATGGCCGCGATCCGCGATGCGATGCGCATCGTGGGGTCGAAGACCTATGTGCGCTGCTACATCCGCGATCACCATGACGCGCCCTGGCAGGCGGTCACCATCGATCTGGCCAAGGCTTGAGGGCGCGCCATGAGTTCGGTCAAGGCGATCTACGTGGGTCTGCGCGCGGTCGGCCTCGAGGACGAGGAGGACCGCCGCGACCTCTATGAACGCGTGACCGGCAAGCGCCGGCTGCGCGCGATGACCCCGGCCGACAAGTCGGCGGTGGTGGAGGAGCTGCGCCGGCTGGGGTTCCAGCCGAAGCGGGCACCGCGCCGGGGCCTGGTGCCGGCCGCGCCGCGGGCCGACCTGCGCTTTGCCCATGTGATGTGGCGCCTGCTGGGCGAGGCCGGGGCGGTCCGGAAGCCCGGCCGCGCGGGGCTCAATGCCTTTGTCCGATCTCGGTTCGAGGCCAAATGGGGCGCGGTGCCGGTCGATATCGATAGCTTGCGCGACTGGACGCAGATCAACGACGTACTGGAAGCGCTGAAGCAGATGTGCCGCCGCCACGGCATCGACGTCGACAGGGGCAAGGACGGGGCCGGTCGTGACTGATTGGCCCTTCGGCACGCTGACGCCGATGAATTACGGCGCGATCCTTGCCGATCCACCATGGTCCTATGTGATGCGGTCCGACAAGGGGCTCGCGAAGTCGCCCGAGGCGCATTACGCCACGATGGACGAGGCCGCGATCGCCGCCCTGCCGGTGTCGCATCTGGCCGGACCGGACTGCCTGCTGTTCCTGTGGACGACCTGGCCGCACCTGCCGCAGGCGCAGCGCGTGATGCAGGCCTGGGGCTTCGCCTACAAGACCGGTGGTGCCTGGGTGAAGCGCACGCGGCGCCACTGGGGGCCGGCCTTCGGCACCGGCTACATCCTGCGATCGGCAACCGAGCCGTTCCTGATCGGCACGATCGGCAGCCCGGAAATCCGCGACCGCGCGGTCCGCAACCTGCTTCTGGATGCCACGCGGCGCGAGCACAGCCGCAAGCCCCCCGAGGCACGCGCGCTGATCGAGCGGTTGTTGCCGCAGGCCCATGCCTGCGAGCTGTTCGCGCGCGAGCCGTGGCCCGGCCACGCCGTGTGGGGCAACGAGACCGATCGCTTTGCCCGGGGGGCGGCATGACCCTGCCCCCGCCGCCCGCCCATGTCGCACCCTATGTGCGCGTCCTCGGCATCGATGGCGCGGTGGAGTTCCTGCTGACCTTTGGCGGCAGCGAGGTCTACTGGCCGGCCAATGCCAAGGGCCGGTCGCGGGTGGCCGAACACCTTGGCCGCCGCCGGGCCGAAGCACTTGCCGCCGAGATCGGCACCCTGAAGAGTCGCGTCCCCACCGCGAAACCCTGGATCGCGTCCGTGTGGCACGCAAAGGGCTTGCCCGTTGCCGAGATCGCCCGCAGACTGCACGTCACCGATGTCACGGTGCGCGCCTGGAAGCGCGCACAGGGCAGCACGCGCAACCCCGATCCCCGGCAGATGCGCCTGTTCTGAACCCCATCCCCAAACCCCTGCGGATGTAAGCCCGCGCGCCTTGCGGGGCACAGTTGCCCCATGTTTCCGCCCAGGCGGAGCCCCGTGCGCGACGAAAGGCCCGATCATGACCAGCAGGACAACCAGCCGCATGGGGATCGGCTTTCTGGAACGCCACGAGGGCGTGGTGCTGAAGGCCTATCGCTGCCCGGCCGGGGTCTGGACGATCGGGGCCGGCCTGACCGCAGGGTCGGGCGTGGTCAAGCCGTTCGCCGGCCAGACCATCACGGCCGAGGAGGCCAGCCGGCTGCTGGCGCTGGCGCTGGCACGCAACTACGAGCCGCGGGTGAACGCCGCGATGCCGGGCGCCAACCAGGTGGAGTTCGACGCTGGCGTCAGCTTCGATTTCAACACCGGCGCGATTCACCGCGCCACCTGGGCCGCGCGCTGGCGCAAGGGCGGCTGGGCGGGTGTGAAGGCGGGGCTCAATGCCTGGGTGAAGGGCGGCGGCAAGGTCCTGCCCGGCCTGCAGCGCCGCCGGGCCGAGGAGTACGAGCTGATGACCCGCGGCGTCTATGGCGGCGAGGTGGCGCAGGCGCGGAGCCGCGGCACCCGCCACGCGCGCTTCGTGCTGGAGCTGAGCTGGGCGGAGATCGCGGCAATGCGCGAGGGCCTGCGCAAGCTGGGCTACGATCCCGGGGCCGAGGAAGGCGAGGTTCTGCAGGACTGCGTCAAGACCTTCCAGCGCGACCACGACCTGACCGTCGACGGAATCGTCGGCCGCGCGACGCTGTCGACGCTGCAGCGCCGGCTGGATGCGCGGGTGCAGGCCGCGGCGCCCGCCGCTGCCACCGCCGGCGGCGCGGCGGAGACGGCCGCGCCCGATATCGCCGGCCTGCCGGACTGGGCGGGCCCCGCGATCGTTGCGGTGGCGCTGATCTGGGGCCTGTGGGTGGCGTGGCGCTACCGCGACGTGATCGCGGCAAAGGTTCAGCGCCTGGCCCCGCGCATCGCGGAAAGACTGAGGAGTATCTGAATGAGTGCGATCGCAACCCTGGCCGGCGGGATCGGCGCGAAACTCGTGGAACAGGCGCTTGCCCGTCGGATCGGCGCCGGCAATGCCAACCTGGCCCGCCAGATGGCCGAGGCCGTCGCGGAGCGCGCCGGCGTGCCGCTGGGCGAGATCGAGACCGCGGCGGCGCGCGATCCCGAGCGGGTGACGGCCGCGATCCGCGAGGTCGAGGCCGAGGTCGCGCCGCATCTGGTCGCGCTTTACGCCCGGGAGCTGGAGACGAAGGCGGCGATGTTCGAGGCGGAACGCGGCGAGCCGTTGTGGGTGCGCGCCTGGCGGCCGCTGGGCATGTACGGGCTGGGCATCCTGTGGTTCTGGAACCTGATCGTTCTGCATGTCGCCAATGCCGTCTGGAAGATCGCGCTGCCGCCCACCGACCTTGGCGTGCTGATGCAGCTCAGCGCCCTTTACATGACCCTTTACATGGGCGGGCACACCGTCAAGGACGTCGCGAAGCAGTGGAAACCGGGCCGGTGAGCGGGGCGGAGATGGACATCGCCCCGCTGATCGCCTGGGCCGTCGGTCTTACGGCGCTTCTGTCCTTTGGCACCACCGTCTGGAACCTGGTGAACTCGGGCTCGAAACGGAACGCGACTGCGATCGCCGAACTGCGGCGCGTGCAGGAAGAGCGCCGGGCCCGGATGGACCGGCACGATGCCCGGCTCGTCGCGCTGGAGAACACGCTGCTGAACATGCCGGGCAAGGACGACATCCATTCGCTGCACCTCGGCATGTCGGACCTGCGCGGCGACATGCGCGAGGTCCGCGCGGTGATGGACGGCAACCACAAGATCATGCAGCGCCTCGAGGCGATCGTGACGCGGCACGAGGATCACCTGCTGGACGGGAAGAGCCGATGAACGATTACGCCGAGACCCTGCGCCGCCACCGCCGCATCGCGATCCTGCGCCACCTCGAAGCCTGCGCCGAGTACACCAGCAACGCGTCGATCCTGCAGAGCGTGCTGATGGGCGTGGGGGTCACGTCCACCCGCGACCAGGTCGTGACCGAGTTGAGCTGGCTGCGCGAGCAGGGCTTCGTCGAGTACGAGGACCGGGCCGACTTCCTGGTGGTGTCCGCGACCGGGCGGGGGGTCGAGATCGCCCGCGGGCTGGCCACGCACCCGGAGATCCAGCGCCCCAGCCCGAGGCGCTGAGATGCCGCCGCCCCGCAAGGTCGATCTGTTGCCTGCCGACCTGAAGCGCTGGCTTCAGGAGGAGATGCGGGCCCGCGGCTTCGGCGGTTACGAGGAGCTGGCCGAGGCGCTGAACTTCCGGCTCGAGGAAGCGGGCCAGGAGCTGCGCATCCGCAAGAGCGCGCTGCACGCCTATGGGCAGGAATACGAGCAGTTCGTGAAATACCAGGACGAGGCCAGCGCCTGGGCCGCGGGATGGATGGCCGACAACGGGCTCGAGGAAGAGGCCAAGCGCCACAACGTGCTGTTCCAGATGATCACCACGCTCGCGTTCAAGGTGATGCAGGCGCAGATGAGCCGAGAGGCCGACGAGATCGACCCGAAGGAGCTGCACTTCCTTGGCCGGATGCTGAAGGACGTGATGGCGTCGTCTGGAATTCGCGAGCAGCTGACCAAGGCGTTGCGCGCGGAACAGGCGAAACGGCTGGAGGAGGCGGTGGCGGGCGGCGACATCGACGCGATCGCGGCCGAGAAGGCGCGGCGCATCCTGGGCTTCGGCTGATGGTCGATCGTCCCACACGCGACAAGCTGTTCGCAGTTGTGCCGCTGGCGATCGCCATGAAGGCCGCCATGCTCGATGCGGGCGAAACCTCGGCCGAAGCCGAGTGTCCGGAGTGCGGCGGCACGTTTCGCGCCAGGTTGGCCGGTCCGCGAAACCACGTGCGAGGCGCGTGCGAGAAGCCCGGCTGCCTGAGGTTCATAGAATGAGCGCCCCCTTCGCCGCCCGTCCCGTCGTCGACTTCCTGCCCTACCAGCGCGGCTGGATCGCCGACCAGAGCCGGTTCAAGATCGGCATGTTCGCCCGACAGACCGGCAAGACGTTCTCGACCTGCGGCGAATGCGTCGACGACGCCTTCCAGGGCTGGGCCGAGGACCGGCGCACGCGCTGGGTCATCCTGAGCCGCGGCGAGCGCCAGGCGGCGGAGGCGATGACCGAGGTGATCAAGCCCTTCACGCGCGCCTTCTACGAGGTCTACAACACCCTGGTGAAGGGTGGCGAGCCGCGCTTCGAGGAGGGAGAGTTCCGCGCGCCCCAGGAAAAGGGGCCCGATGCCGTCTACAAGGCGCTGGAGGTCGCGTTTCCGAACGGCAGCCGGATCACCGCCCTGCCCGCCAATCCCGACACCGCGCGGGGGTTTTCGGCCAACGTGATCCTGGACGAGTTCGCGTTCCATGCGAAGAGCCGCGACATCTGGGCGGCACTCTTCCCGGTGGTCTCGAAGGGCGGGCAGAAGCTGCGCGTGATCTCGACCCCGAACGGCAAGGGCAACAAGTTCTACGAGCTGATGACGGCCGAGGATTCGGTCTGGTCGCGCCACGTGGTCGATATCTACGAGGCGGTGCGCCAGGGGCTGGACCGCGACGTGGACATGCTGCGCCGGGGCATGGCCGACGAGGACGCCTGGGCGCAGGAATACGAGCTGAAGTGGCTCGACGAGGCCAGCGCCTGGCTGGATTACGACCTGATCAGCTCGGTCGAGCATGCCGACGCGGGCAAGCCCGAGCACTACCAGGGAGGCATGTGCTTTGTCGGCGTCGATATCGCTGCCCGCAACGACCTGTTCGTGATCTGGGTGGCCGAGCTGGTGGGCGACGTGCTGTGGACACGCGAGATCATCGCGCGGCGCCGGATCAGCTTTGCCGAGCAGGATGCGCTTCTGGACGACGTCTTTCGCCGCTACCGCGTGGTGCGCGCCCGCATGGACCAGACCGGAATGGGCGAGAAGCCGGTCGAGGACGCCAAGCGCCGTCACGGCGAGTTGCGTGTCGAGGGCGTGCTGTTCTCGACCGCGAGCAAGCTCGATCACGCCACGGCGCTGAAGGAGCGCTTCCAGGACCGCCGCATGCGCATCCCGGCCGGCGACCCGGTGCTGCGCGCAGACCTGCACGCGATCAGGAGCCAGACCGGGATCACCGGGAACCGCCGCCTGATCGCCGACGGCGACACCGACGGCCATGCCGACCGGTTCTGGGCGGCCGCCCTTTGCGCCGGCGCGGCGCGGCTGGAGTACCAGGCGTTCGAGTACCGCCCCGCGCCCCCGCTGCGCGAGGCGCAGGTTTCTGGCCGGATGTCCGACCTGCCCGACGAGGGCGGCGGCGAACGGCCGTGGTGGCGCGAACCGCTGGGCGCGCGCCTGACAGGAGGTCTGGGATGAAGCAACCGGTACTGCTGGATCGCTGGGGCCGCCCGGTACGGCGCGCCGAGCTGAAGGGCGAGATCGCGGCCCCGACCGTGGGCGGGGTGCGCAGCCCGATCTCCGGCTATCCGGCCGACGGGCTGAACCCGGTGCGGCTGGCGGGCATCCTGCGCGCGGCCGATGCCGGCGATCCCGTCCAGTACCTGGAACTGGCCGAGACGATCGAGGAACGCGATCCGCATTACCTGGGCGTGCTGGGCACCCGGCGCCGCGCGGTGGCGCAGATCGACATCACGGTCGAGGCGGCGTCCGACGCGCCCGAGGACGTGGCGCGCGCGGACCGGGTGCGCGACTGGCTGAAGCGCGACGAACTGACCGAGGAGCTGTTCGACATCCTGGACTGCATCGGCAAGGGCTACAGCTTCACCGAGATCGTCTGGGACACGTCCGAGGGCCAGTGGCAGCCGGGGCGGCTGGAATGGCGCGACCCGCGCTGGTTCCGGTTCGCACGCCATGACCTTGCCACGCCGATGATGCTGGACGAGCATGGCGCCGAGGTCGAGCTGCCGCCGTTCCGCTTCATCTTCTCGGCGATCCGCGCAAAGTCGGGGATCCTGCTGCGGTCGGGGCTGGCGCGCACCGCGGCCTGGGCCTGGATGTTCAAGGCCTTCATCCAGCGCGACTGGGCGATCTTCACCCAGACCTACGGCCAGCCGCTGCGCGTGGGCAAGTTCGGCCCCGGCGCGTCGGAGCGCGACAAGGACACGCTGTTCACGGCCGTGGCGAACATCGCCGGCGACTGCGCCGCGATCATCCCCGAGTCGATGTCGATCGACTTCGTGGAGACCAAGTCGATCGGCGCCACGTCGGACCTCTACGAGCGCCGCGCCGACTGGCTGGACCGGCAGGTATCCAAGGCGGTGCTGGGCCAGACGGCGACGACCGACGCCATCGCCGGCGGCCACGCGGTGGGCCAGGAGCACCGCCTGGTGCAGGAGGATATCGAGCGCGCCGATGCCCGCGCCCTGTCGGCGATCCTGAACCGCGACCTGGTGCGGCCCTGGATGGACCTGGAGTTCGGGCCGTCGAAAGCCTATCCGCGGCTGATCATCGCCCGGCCCGAGCAGGAGAACCTGTCCGGCATGACCGAGGCGCTGGCGAAACTGGTGCCGCTGGGTCTGGAGGTGGAACAGGGCGAGGTGCGCGACCGTCTGGGCTTTGCCGAACCGGCTGCGGGCGCCGCGATCCTGGGCGCGAAACAGGTCGAAACCGGGGGGCGCGGGGGCCAGATTCCCCCCGATGACGCCGGCACAACCGACCCCGAGGAACGGGCTTCGAAAATTAAACGGGTTTCCGGCGAAATTAAAGGGGGTGAGGGGTCTTCGGGTACCGACACCGCCCTTCAGACGGAAGGCCCCTCAGCGGGCCGCTCAGCGCCTCTGACGCCGGAGGCCGAATTGGCCGATCGGATGGAGATCGAGGCCGCGCCGGAGGTCGCGCGGATCATCGAGCGGATCGAGGAGATGCTGGCGGCCGCCAGCAGCCTCGAGGAGTTCCGCGAGATGCTGCTGGCGGGCTTTCCCGGGATCGACGCCGGCCGCCTGGCCGGCCGGCTGGCGCAGGGGATGATCGCGGCGCATGCCGCGGGCCGCGTCGCGGTCGAGCAAGCTGCCGACGATACCTGACAAGGGCCCGTTGAAGGGGGCCTTCAACCGCCCCTTCGCCGAACAGGTCGCTGCCTTCCGCACGCGCCTGGGCGAGTTGGTCCCGACCGCCCGATGGGACGACATCAGCCGCAGCGCCCACGACCGCGCCTTCATGGTCGCGGGCGCGATGAAGGCCGACCTGCTGGCGGACCTGGCCGGCGCGGTCGACAAGGCGGTGTCGCAGGGCACGGGCCTGGAGGCGTTCCGTACCGAGTTCCGCGAGATCGTCACGCGCCGCGGCTGGCACGGCTGGACCGGCGAGGGCACGAAGGCAGGCGAGGCCTGGCGCACGCGGGTGATCTATCGCACCAACATGGCGACGAGCTATGCCGCGGGCCGGCGCGCCCAGCTCGAGGAGGGCGGCTATCCGCTCTGGGTCTATCGCCACGGCGGATCGCGCGATCCGCGGCCCGAGCACCTGGCCTGGGACGGGCTGACCCTGCCCGCCGATCACGAGTTCTGGGCGACGCACAGCCCGCCCAATGGATGGGGTTGCAGCTGCTACGTGCTGGGCGCGCGCAGCGAGCGCGGCGCCGCGCGCCTGGGCGGCAACCCGGAGGTGGAGCCGGGCGAGAACTGGAAGCGCCCCGACCCGCGCACCGGGGCGCCGAAGGGGCTGGACAGGGGCTGGGACTACGCGCCCGGCGCCAGCGCGACCGACGCGATCCTGAGCTTGCGCGACAAGCTGGACCACCTGCCCGAGCGGCCGTCGATCGACCTGATCCGGGACTGGCTGGCGATACCCGCCTTCGGGGCCTGGCTGCAGGCGCCGGCGGGCCGCTGGCCGCTGGCGCGCCTGGCCGAGGCCGACGCCCGCGCGATCGGGGCGCGGGTGACCGTCGCCGACCTGTCGGCCGAGACCGCGCTGAAGCAGCTGCGCGAGCATCCCGAACTGACGGCCGCGGATTATGCGCAGGCGCAGGCCGTGGTGTCGTCGGCGACGCGCAAGGTGAAGGACGGTGAGCGCAGCCTGATCTTTGTCCGGGAAGTGGACGACAGCGACCGGGACGGCGGCCATGTCCTGGTCGTGAAGGCAACCCTGAGCGGAGAGGGGCTGTTCATCACCAGCTTCCGCCGCCTGAGCCGCAGGCAGGCGCGCCGCGACGCGGAGATCGCCAAGCTGCTGCGACGAGGGGAGTGATGGGGCCGCACCTGACCGGCCCCGTGGATCCTGCCCGATGGACTCCCCTTCCCATCGCAAGGGCGGCGTGTCGCCCCGACCAGTGAGTATCCTGGCCAACCTTCCGGGTCAGGCGCCCGTCAGCATTCGCAGGGAGATTTTGCGGCAGCACCTTCATCGGAGGATAGCACATGTTCACGATCGAGCTCAACGACAACGGGCTGCAGGCGCGGCTGGAGGGGATCGCCGCGGGGATGGGCGACCTGACGCCGCTGATGCGCGACATCGGCGAGTACCTGACCGCGTCCACCAGGGACCGCTTCGCCGCGGGCGAGGCGCCCGACGGCAGCAGCTGGGCGCCCAAGTCCGCCGCCACGATGTCGGGCTATGCCGCGCGCGGCGACCGCATCGACATGCGCCCGCTGTTCGGTCCCTCGGGCATGCTGTCGTCGCAGCTCTCCTATGCCGTCACGCCCGACAGCGTCGAGTTCGGATCGTCGATGGTCTACGCGGCGATGATGCAGTTCGGCGGCACGAAGGCGGCCTTCCCGCACCTGTGGGGCGACATCCCCGCGCGGCCCTTCATCGGCCTGTCGGACCGCGACCGGGACGAGATCGGCGGCATCATCGACGACTGGCTGACCGACATCGTCGAAGCCCCGCGCTGAACGCGCCGCGCCGCACCCTCTCTCAAAAACCCGGTGCTTGACCGGCGGCCCGGGCCGCGTCAGGCTGTCCGCGCCGGCGCGCCAGTCGCGCCGCATGGCCCCGCTGCCCGCCCCGTTTCCGCCCCCCGCGCCCGTGCTCCGCAAGCCGTTGCGGATGTAACCGCCCCCCGCCGGCGGCGATGTTCGGGGCATGACGGAGACCCAGCACAGCCTTGACCCGGTCCTGATGGCCGCCCTGCCCGCCCCCGAGACGGGCGGAGCGGAGGCACCCGACTGGATCCACCTGCTGCCGACGGCCGAGGGCGCGATCCAGACCTCGGATGCGCGGGGGCCCTACCAGGTGGGCGATGCCGCCCGTCTGATCGCGGCGTCGTTCGCCGAGGGCAACAAGCTGCCGATCGACGAGAACCACGCGACCGACCTTGCCGCACCGAAGGGACTGCCTGCGCCTGCGCGCGGCTGGATCGTCGAAATGCAGGCGCGCGCCGACGGTATCTGGGGCCGCGTCGAATGGACGGGGCGGGGGCGCGAACTGGTCACCGACCGCGCCTATCGCGCGATCTCGCCCGTGGTCCTGCACGACAAGGCCAAGCGCATCGTCCGCGTGCTGCGGGCGAGCCTGGTGAACCGACCCAACCTGCGCGGACTGGCCGCGCTTCATGAGGAGCAATCGATGTCCTTCAACCAGAGACTGGCCGAGGCGCTCGGCCTGGAGGCGACCGCGACCGAGGATCAGATCCTCGAGGCGGTCGGCGCGGCCGCGAAGCCCGACACCGCGCTGCAATCGGCCATCGCCGAGATCGGCACCGCGCTGGGAGTCGAGGGCGCGGCCAATGCCCAGGCCGTGGTCGACGCGGCGAAGAGCCTTGGCAAGCGCGATGAGCTGGTGCCCGCGCTGCAGGCCGAGATCGCCACTCTGACGACAGAGGTCACGGCACTGAAGGAGGGCACGGCCCGGGCCCGGGCCGAGGCCTTTGTCGACGGCGAGATTCGGCGCGGCCGCGCCGGCGTGAAACCGCTGCGCGACCATTACATCGCCATGCACATGGCCGATCCGGGCCGCGTCGAGAAGGAGCTGGGTGCCCTGCCCGTGATCGGGTCCACCGGCACCGTTCAGACACCGCCGCCCGCCCAGGCGGACGGCACGATCGCGCTCAACGCCGAGCAGATCGCCGTCGCCCGGATGCTGGGCATGTCCACCGAAGACTACGCGGCCGAGCTGAAGGCCGTCCGCGCCAACGAGGAGGCCGCCTGATGGTCGCACTGACCGCTGACCGCAACACCCCCGCCGCCCTGGGCGATGTCCGCGAGGGCAGCGCCGGTGCATCGCAGCTGATCTACGCCGGCGCGATCGTCATGCGCAACGCCGCCGGCGATCTGCTGAAGGGCGCCACCGCCACCGGCGCCTTCGGCGTGGGCCGGGCCGAGGAGCGGGTGGACAACTCCACCGGATCGGCCGGCGACAGGACCGTCCGGTACCGGCCGGGCGTGTTCCGCTTCGCCAATTCGTCCGGCGGCGACCAGATCGCCAAGGACGACATCGGCAAGGTGGCCTGGATCGTGGACGACCAGACGGTCGCCGCGACCTCGGGAAGCAGCACCCGGTCACGCGCAGGCGTGATCGACCATGTCGACGACCTGGGCGTCTGGGTCCGGTTCGACGAAGCCCTTACCCGCGTTGCCGCGGTCTGACAGGAGAGCTGATCGATGATCATCAACACCGCGAACCTGGACGCGATCCGGGTCGGCTTCTCGGCGGCGTTCAAGCGCGGCCTGGGCCAGGCGCCGGCGAAGCACACGCGCGTCGCCACCATCATCCCCTCGTCCACGCGCGAGAACAAGTATGGCTGGCTGGGGAAGATGCCCAACATGCGCGAATGGATCGGCCCGCGCGCCGTACAGAACCTGGCCGAGCACGACTACGCGATCAAGAACCTGCCCTTCGAGATCACGCTGGGTGTCGATCGCGACGACATCCTGGACGACAACCTGGGCGTCTACGAGCCGCTGTTCGTCGAGATGGGCGAATCCACCGCGGCACACCCCGAGATGATGGTTTGGGAGGCGCTGAAGGCCGGGTTCGAGCGCGAGTGCTATGACGGCCAGTACTTCTTCGACACCGATCACCCGGTGCTCGACGAGAACGGCCAGACCGTCAGCGTGGCCAATACCGATGGCGGCTCGGGCACGCCCTGGTTCCTGCTCTGCACCCGGCGCAGCCTGAAGCCGATCATCTTCCAGAACCGGAAGTCGGCCGAGTTCGTCGCCAAGGACCGCCCGACCGACGACAACGTCTTCGACCGCAAGGAATACGTCTACGGCGTCGATGGTCGCTGGAACGTGGGCTACGGCTTCTGGCAGATGGCCTGGGGGTCGAAGCAGACCCTGAACGCGGCGAACTACGAGATCGCCCGCGCCGCCCTCATGGGCATGAAGGGCGACTACGGCCGCCCGCTGGGCCTGATGCCCGACCTGCTGGTCGTGCCGCCGGCGCTGGAGGGTGCCGCGATGGAGATCCTGAACGTCGAGCGGATCGCCAGCGGCGCCACCAACAAGTGGCGCGGCACGGCCGAGCCGCTGGTCGTGCCCTGGCTCGCCTGACGGATCAGCCGGTTTCCCGAGGGGGCGGCACCGCCCGCCCCCGACGATAAGCCGACTGGAGGACCGAGATGGCCCGTGCCGCGAAGACCCCGAAGCAGAATACCCGAGAGGCCGAAGACAGCCCCAAGCCCGCCCGCGCGGGCGAAAGGGCCGAGGCCGCGCAAGAGGGGGCGGCGGCGCGGGCCGCTGCCCCCGACCAGGATCCCGCAACCCCCCCAGGTGCGCGGGTGGCCGACGGCGGGGGCGCGGCGAGGGCAGCCGCCGCGACCCCGCCCGAGGTCGCACCACCCCATGCGCTGCTCGTCACGGGACCCAAGCGGGGCTTCCGCCGCGCCGGGCGCCTGTTCGGCCCGACGCCGACGCGCATCCCGCTGTCCGAGCTGACTCCCACCGAGGTCGCCGCGCTGCAGGCTGAACCGATGCTGATCGTGACGGTGGACCCCGACCCGAACTGACGGCCACACCCACGGCTGTCATGCCCGGGGGTGCGCTGAACGACCCGCATCCCCGGGACCCTCCGAACCGAAAGTCTGTCGCTGATGGCCTATTGCACCCTTGCCGATCTGATCGAACGCTATGGCGAGCGCCAGCTGATCGCGCTGACCGATCGCGGCGACTTCGCCACCAACGCCATCGACGAGCCGACGGTCGAGCGGGCGATCGCCGACACCGCCGCGGTGATCGACGGCTACGTCGCCACCCGCTACGCCCTGCCGATCGACCCCGTGCAGCCGCTGCTGCGTGACCTGGCCCTCGCCATCGCGATCTGGAAGCTGCACACCGCCGCCCCCGACCCGAAGGTCGAGGCCGACTACAAGGAGGCGCTGCGCCAGCTGAGCCAGATCGCCCAGGGCCTGGTACGGCTGAACGCCGCCGGGATCGAGGCGCCCGGCACAGGCGGGTCTGGCGCGCGGCTGACCGACCGCGCCCGCCCGCTGACCGCCGACAACCTGAAGGGCTTCATCTGATGCTGGCTGCCATCGTCACCCGCATCGAGGCGCATGTGCCCGAACTGGCCGGCCGGGTGCGGGGCGCCGCAGAGCTGGCGGCGCTGATGCGCGACAACCAGCTGCCGCAGCAGACGCCCGCGGCCCACGTGCTGCCGCTGGGACTGCAGGGCGGGCGGGGCGAGTCCGGCGCGGGGCTTTACACCCAGGTCGTCGAAGAGGCGATCGGCGTGGTGCTGACCTTTCGGGCCCTGGGCGCGGAGGCGACGGCGGCGCTGGCGGGCGTTCGCGAGATCGTTCGCGGCGTGATCGCCGCGATCGCCGGCTGGGGCCCGGACGACATGCCCGGCGTCTTTCGCCTGGTGCGCGGCGGCATCGTGCGGATGGCGGGCGGCACGCTGGTCTACCAGCTCGATTTCGCGATCACCGACCAGCTGAGGATCAACCCATGACCGACCGGACCCCCGATCCCGCCCCCCTGCCCGCGCCGCTGCCTGCCACGGGCGGGTCGTGGATCCGCGATGCCGAGGGCCGGCTGCGCCGCGCCCCGGCCCCGAAAACCGACGATGCGCCGGCCCGGCCGCGCAAGCCAAGCCCCGTGAAGGAGGGTTGAGATGCCGATTTTCTGGAAGAACAAGATCCTGCTGGCGAAGATCGAGGCGAGCTACGGGACCGACCCCGAGCCGACCGCGGCCGACAATGCCATCCTGGCCGTCGACATCCGCCTGACCCCGATGGAGGGCCAGGACGTCAGCCGCGACCTCGACCTCGCGTATTTCGGGAACCAGGGCACGGTCCCGGTCGAACTGCACACGAAGATCGCCTTCAAGGTCGAACTTTCGCCCTCGGGCACGGCCGGGACCGCGCCGCCCTGGGGGCCGCTGTTGCGCGCCTGCGCCGTGGCCGAGACGATCGATGCCGGAACCTCCGTCACCTACAACCCGATCACCGAGGCGCAGGAGTCGATCTGGATCGAGCTCTTCATCGGCAACACGCGGTTCCGGCTGGCGGGATCGCGCGGCACCTGCGTCATCCGGATCGACGCCCAGGGCATCCCCTACCTGGAGTTCGAGTTCACCGGCCTTTTCGCCCCCGCGGCCGAGGCGACGCGTGGCGCGCCGGCGCTGGGCGCGTTCCAGAAGCCGCTGGTCGCGACCACGCTGAACACGCCCACCTTCACGCTGAACGCGGTGCCGCTGGTGATGCGCAGCTTCGCGCTGAACATCGGCAACACCGTCGAGGGCCGCTTCCTGGTGGGCGCCGAGGCGATCATCATCACCGAGCGCGACAGCCAGATCGAGACCACGGTCGAGGCGGTGCCCGTGAGCACCTTCAACCCGTTCCAGCTGGCCCAGGCCCAGACCGATGTCGCCATCGCCCTGACCCACGGCACCGCCGCCGGCCGGATCGCCACGCTCGCCGTCGCGTCCGCCCAGATGCAGCGCCCGCAGGGGCTGGAGAACGCCCAGAACATCGCCGAATGGCCGCTGCGCCTGGCCGCCCGGCCGGTCGCGGGCAACGACGACTGGACCCTGACGCTGACCTGATCCGAAGCTCGAGAGGACCGCTGCCATGTTCAAGATCGTCGAGAACCCGGAGTTCACCCACGACGTGGCCGTATCGGTCCCGGTGGACGACGGCCATGCCGAGGAAAAGCTGCGCACCCGGTTCCGCGTGCTGCCCGACGCCGAGGCCGACGCGTTCGATCTGCGCGCGCCCGAGGGGCAGCGGTCGTTCCTGGAGGCGGCGGTCGTCGGGTTCTCCGACCTGGTCGACGCCGAGGGCAGGCATGTGGACTGCACGGCCGGCTTGCGCGCCCGGCTGCTGGACACGCCCTATGTCCGCACCGCGCTCGTCGTGGCCTACGTGCGGGCGGTGGCGGGCGCGCGCCGGGGAAACTGAGATGGGCCGGCCGAGCCTGGGCGACAGGTGCCGGGTCGGCCCGATCCGACGGGGCAGAGGCGGATGCCGCGCGCTGGGGCTTCGCGCCCATTTCCGATCTGGACGCGCCGCGGGATGGCATCTGGCCCGAGAACTGGCCGGCGCTGATCGCCTTCCTGTCCGTGGGCACGCAGTTCCGCGCGATCTCGGGCGGCATGGGGATCGTCGCGCTGGGGCTGGATTACGCGGCCGCACGGGCCGGGCTGGAACTGGCCGGGATCGAGGTCACGCCGGCGCTCTGGGCGGATGTGCAGCAGATCGAGGCGGGCGCGATCGCGGCGCTGAACGGCGTGGACGAGCCGCCGCTTCACTGAGGGTTTCAACGGGCGGTTCAACATGAGCTTCAACGTCTCGCTTCTGATCCGCGCCGACAGCAGCCAGGCGAGGCAGGAGGTTGCCGGCCTGGCCGCGGCCCTGCCCCGCCTGGGCCAGGGCGGTGCGCAGGCGGCGCAGGGCGCGCGCACGCTGACCGAGGCGACCGCGGCGCTGGAGCGGTCCGCCCGCTCCACCACCGCTGCGACGGCCCTGTTCCCGCCCACCGCCCAGGCGATGTCGCGATCGGCCGTCCAGGCGGCACAGGCGGCCGGCCGCCTGCCGGTACCGCTGCGTCAGTCCGCCCGCGGAATGCAGGACCTGGCGCGCGCCGCGACCGTTCTGCCGGGCCCGCTTGGTGCCGTCACGGGGCGCATCTCCGCGATGGTCGCCTCAGTCGGCATGATCGGCCCGGCAGCGGCAGGGGGCGCGATCGCGGCGATCGCGCTGGCGGGCACGGTCAGCCGCGGCATCCGCGCCTTTGCCGAGTACGAGCGCCAGATGCTGACCACCGAACAGGTGATCCGCGCCACCGGCGGCGCGGCCGGGCGCACGGCTGACGATATCGACCGGCTGGCCCGCGACATCGGCCGGGGCACGCTGGCGTCGACGACGGCCGTGCGCGAGGCCGCGGCCCAGGTGCTGACCTTCCGGTCGATCACCGGCGAAACCTTCGACCGCACCCTGCGCCTGGCACAGGACCTGTCGGCCGTGGGCTTCGGATCGATCAGCCAGTCGGCGGTACAGCTGGCCAAGGCGCTGGAAGACCCCGAACAGGGGCTGGCGGCGCTGCGGCGCGTGGGCGTCAGCTTCTCTGCCAGCCAGGTGGAGATGATCCGGAACTTCACCGAGACGGGCCGGGTGGCCGAGGCGCAGAACCTGATCCTGGCGCAGGTGGAAAAGCAGGTGGGCGGCGCGGGCATTGCGGCCGGCAGCGGTCTGTCGGGTGCCTTCGATGCGCTGACCGAGGAGACCGGGCGCTGGTTCGAGCTGGTCGGCAGCCGCGTATCAGAAATGATCGGGCTACGCGATGCACTGCTGGGCGTGGCCGGTGGCATCGCCACCGTGAACGAGGCGCTGGACCCTTCGCCCCAGGCAATGGAAGCCCAGATCAGGGCGCGTATGCGGGCAAACCTTGCCGCACGCACGGCGCTAGAATCCGAGATCGCGGGTGGACGCCAACCTGATCCATCTCTCTACCTCGGCAACGCCGATCTGCGGACCACTCAGGCGCGCCGGGAGCTGGAGGCGATCAACGCCCAGATCGAAGCCGATCAGCGCAAGCTGGTCGATTTTGCCCTGCGCGCCCACCGTGAGATCGAGGCGTCGTGGACGCGGTCGCAGCAGGAACAGGCCGCGATGGCCAGGGACCGGATCGATGGGGTCATTGCCGGGCTGCAGCGGGAGATCGAGATGCTGGGCCAGACCGAGCTGGCGCGCGCGCAGATCGCGGCAGCACAGAAGGCCGGCGTCGATCTGGCGACCGCCGAAGGTCAGCAGATTGCCGCCATGGTCGAGCAGACCTTCCGCCTGCAGAAGGCCCGCGAGGCGACCAGCCTTCTGGCGGAGCTGCAGCAGGAGGCGCAGATCCGCGAGGCGATCGCGCGATATGGCGAGGACAGCGTCGAGGTCGCGCGGCTGCGGAAGGAAGCCGAGCGCGAGGTCTTCGAGCAGACGCTGGCGACCCTGAACGTCAGCGAGGAGATGAAGGCCGAGCTCACGCGGGCCTGGGAAGCCGCGCGCGGGCTGGCAGGCACGAACATGGCCGGCGGAATCGCAGCCGCCCGGGCCGAGGCTCGCGGCATGGCCGACGAGATACTGCGGGCTCTTGGGGCGGCACAGTCGCTGGCCAGCCAGGGTATCAGCTCCCTGCGCGAGAGTGAGCTGCGGCTGCAATACGCCGATGACCCGGTCGGGCTTGCGGGCAACCTGGCGCGCGAACGCATGCGCGCGGCCCAGGGCGTGCGCCGAGACGGAGCCGAGGGCGGAGAGCTGGCTGCGCTGGATGCCGAGGTCGAGGCCTATGCCCGCAACATGGCGGCGATCGAGCGCAACAACCAGGCGCGCCAGGCGCTCAATCAGACCCGCGCCGCCGGCGGCGGCGCCGCGCAGGTCGAAACCAGCGCCATCGGCCAGCTGATCGAGACCTTGCAGGCGGAACTGGCGATCCTGGCGGCCACGGACCCGGTTCAGCGCGAATTGCTGCGCCACCGCGAGGCCCTGGCAAGCGCGACCGACACCGAACGGCAGATGGTCGAGGAACTGATCGCCGCCCGGCAGCGCGAAGAGGCCGCGGCGAGCGCGATCGCGGCGCGCGCCGACCTTTACGGCAACATGGTCGGCCAGGTGCTCGACGGGCTGATCGTGAAGGGACAGAGCGCCGACGAGGTGCTGAAGGGGCTGATCCGGACCCTGCTGCAGGCCACGATCCAGGCGGCGATCTTCGGCACCGGACCATTCGGCGGGCTGTTCGGCGGCGTCGGCATCTTCGGCGGCCCGGCACGGATGGCCACCGGCGGCGAGGTACGCGGCCCCGGCACCGGCACGTCGGACAGCGTGCCGATCCTGGCGTCGAACGGCGAATACGTCGTCAACGCCCGCGCCGCTCAGGCAAACCTGCCGCTGCTGGAGGCGATCAACACGGGCGGGCTGCCGCGCTTTGCCCGGGGCGGCATGGTGGGTGGCGGTGCCGGTGCCGGCACTGCCGCAGCCGCATCCGCCGCAGCGCCGCAGTTCAACATCGACGTGCGCGGCGCCCGCGGCAACCGCGAGATCGAGGAGGCGGTCGCCCGCGGGGTCGAGGCCGGCCTGAAGCAGTACGACGCCTATGTGCTGCCGCGGTCGTTCGCACGGATCGACGCAGATCGGCGGAGGGTCGGCTGATGCCGCTGAGCTTCCCCCTGCCCCGCGAGGACTTCATCGATATCCTGCCGATCGCCGAGATGTCGCTGGTGCTGCCCGAGACCGCGCAGGTGGCGCGCACCCGCGGTGGCGAGGTCCTGCCATTCGAGCTGGGCGAGCCGCTGTGGGAAGGCGAGGTGAAGCTCGGCCGGATGACGAGGCCGGAGTCGGGGCGTCCGCTGGCGCTGATCGACGTGCTGCGCCAGCCCGGCCGCAGCTTCCTGGTCTGCGACACGACACGCACCGGACCGCTGTCCGATCCGGCCGGGGTTATCCTGGGTGCTGCCACCCCGGTGATCCACGAGTTGCCCGAGGATCCGCGCGAGCTGCGCCTGTCGGGCCTGCCCGCGGGCTACATCCTGTCCGCGGGCGACTGGATCGGCTGGAGCCATGGCGCGGCCCCCACCCGGTACGCGCTGCACCGGATCGTCGATGCCGAGGTCGTCGCCGCTGGCACCGGCATCACGCCCGCGTTCGAGGTCGTCCCGCACATCAGGCCCGGGGTCACGGTCGGCGCGGCCGTCCAGCTGATCCGCCCCGTCGCCAAGGCGATCATCCTGCCCGGCCAGACCGAACCGGGCCGCACCCGGCGCACGCTGACCGATGGCGCGGGATTCTCCTTCATCCAGAGCCTGAGGTAGCCATGCGCGATTTCTCCTCCGCCACGCTGGCCGCCCTGCAATCCCGCGGCGGGATCGTCGCGCGGGTGCTGATCTGGGTCGAGGCGAAGAACCGCGCGAGCGGCGAGACAGAGACGATGGGGCTGTGGAACGGCGCCGACCATCAGACCTTCACGGTCGGGGGCGAGGAGCGGGGGTACTTCGGGGCGGGCAACGTGTCCGAGGCGCCGCCCGTGTCCATGGCCGTGGGGCTGGACGTGCGGATGTACCGGCTGCAGCTCGCGCCGCTGACGCCCGAGGTGGTGCAGCTGATCCGGGGCTACGACGCGCGCTTTGCGCCCGTCGAGATGCACCGGGTGCTGTTCGACCCCGTGACGCGCCGCCCGGTCGATGCGCCGCACCGGATCTTCCGCGGCTACATCGACGAGATCGACATCACCGAGCCCGAGGGCGGTGGCGATGCCAGATGCGAGGTGATCATGGCGACATCCGCCCGGGCGCTCACCCGGGTGCTGGCGCTGAAGAAATCCGACGAGGTGCAGAGCCGCCGCCAGGGCGACCGGTTCCGCCGCTACGCCGACATCTCGGGCGTGGTCGATGTCTGGTGGGGCGAGAAACGCCACGCATCGGGGGGCAAATGATGACCCTGCGCCGCCGCCCCGACTGGCAGGACCGGCTGACCGCCTGGCTGGCGGAAGCGGCGCGGACACCGTTCCGGGACGGCGTGCACGACTGCGCGCTGTTCGCGGCCGGCGGCGTGGCGGCAATGACGGGAACCGACCCGGCAGCGAAGTACCGGGGCCGCTATACAACGCTGCGCGGCGGACTGCGGGTGCTGCGTCACGAGGGCGAGGCCGGCAATCACGTCGACCTGACCGCGCGGCTGTTCGAGGCGATCCCGCCCGCATTCGCCCGCCCCGGCGACCTGGCAGTCGTGACGTCGGATGACGGACCCGCGCTGGGGATCGTGCAGGGCGAGATGATCTATGTGCTGCGCCGCGACGGGCTGGGGCTGGTGCCCCTGCTGTCGGCCCGGGCCGCGTTCCGGGTGCCCTGATGCCGCAGGTAGGAGCCGCAATCGCCGGCATCGGCGCCGCCTTCAAGGCAACGGCGATCGGGTCGTTCCTGACCACGACCTTTGCCGGCCGGCTGCTCGTTTCGATCGGCGCCTCGCTGCTGTTGCGCGCGCTGGCGCCCAAGCCCGACATCCGGACGCCCGGCATCAAGACCACGACGACGGCCGCGGGCGGTACCAACCCCTGCAGCTTCATCATCGGCACCTATGCCACGGGCGGCTACATGGTCTGCCCGGCGATGAGCCACGGCAACGCAGGCCAGACCCCGAACGCGTACCTGACCTATGTGATCGAGCTGGGCGACATTCCCGGCCAGACGCTGGAGCGGCTGATCGTCAACGACCGCTACGTCGAGATCGGCACCACCCCGCATGCCGATTACGGCCTGCCGATCCTGGGCGAGCTGGAGGGCTACGCCTGGGTTAAATACCACGCGGGCGACCAGACCGCCGCCGACCCGATGCTGCTGGCCAAGTACGGCACCTATCCTGAGCGGCCCTGGACGTCGGACATGATCGGGCGGGGGCTGTGCTACGCGATCCTGACGTTCCGCTACAACCGCGAGCGGTTCTCGAACCTGCCGCGGGTGCGCTTCGAGATGGGCGGCATCAAGCTCTACGATCCCCGCAAGGACACCACCGTCGGCGGATCGGGCGCGCATCGCTGGGACGATCCCGCCACCTGGGAGCCGACCGCGAACCCGGTCGTGCAGATCTACAACATCCGCCGCGGCATCGCCCTGCCCGATGGCAGCATCTGGGGCGGGCGCACCGATCCGGCCGACCTGCCCCTGGGCAACTGGATGGCGGCGATGAATGCCTGCGACACACGCGTCGACGACGGCGACGGCGGCACCGTGCCGCAGTACCGCGCGGGGTTCGAGGTCACGGTCGACGAGGAACCGGCCGAGGTGGAGGCGGAGCTTCTGAAGGCCTGCGCCGGCCAGGTGGCCGATATCGCCGGGGTCTGGAAGATCCGCGTCGGTCCGCCGGGTCTGCCCGTGCATTTCTTCACCGATGACGACGTGATCATCAGCCGCGAGGCGGAGCTGTCGCCCTGGCCCGGCCTGGACCGGACCTACAACGCCATCCATGCATCCTACCCCGAGCCCAACAGCCTGTGGGAGGAGCGCGAGGCGCCGCCCCTTTACAACCCCGTTTACGAGGGACTTGACGGCGACCGCCAGCTGCCCGCCGACCTGCCGCTGCCCGCCGTCAGCGACGTGGGCCAGGTGCAGCGCCTGATGGCCGCCTACCTGGCCGAGGAGCGCCGCTTCCTGCGCCACGGCCTGACCCTGCCGCCCGAGGCCGCGGTGATCGAGCCGCTGGACGCCGCCGCCTGGACGAGCCTGGCCAACGGATACACCGCCAAGGTGTTCGAGGTGGCCGAGGTCGTGGATGACACGGCATCCTGCCTGCAGCAGCTGTCCCTGCGCGAGCGCGCGGCGGGGGATTTCACGCCGCCGGAGGTGATCCTGCCCGCGCCGCCCACGGCCGGCGGCACGATCCTGCCCGCACCGCAGCCGGTGGAAAGCTGGGCCGTGGCGGGCGAGACGATCCGCGACGGGCTGGCCGTCGGTCGCCGCCCCGCCCTGAAGCTCAGCTGGGACGGTACGGCGGCCGAGGACGCGGATCTCATAGCCTTCGAGGTTCGGCGGACAGGCACGACCGACGTGATCATCAGCGGACTGGCCGAGGCCCCGGCCGGGCAGGTGCTGATCGCGCAAGGGGTGGTGCCGCTGACCGATTACGAGGCGCGGGGCCGCTACATCCTGGACCGCCCGACGACCTGGTCGGGCTGGCTGTCGGCCACCACCCCCGACGTGCGGCTGGGGGCGAGCGATTTCGCCAGCTTGCGCGACATCTTTGAGGCGCAGGGGTTGAGCGCGCCGGAGATCGTGGACGAGCTGCCGGAACTCGGCAACTTCCCCGGCCGGCTGGTCTTCCTGACCACGGACGGGCTGCTTTACCGCTATGCCTCGGGCGCCTGGACCGCCGGGGTGACATCGGCGCAGATCGCCGCCGGGACGATCCAGGCCGGCATGCTGGCAGCGGGTGCGGTGCTGGCCGAGAATATCTCGGCCGGGTCGCTCAACGCCGACGACATCCAGACCGGGCGGATGTCGACCGCGTTCCTCGAGGTGCTGAGCCTGCTGTCGATCGACGCCGCATCAGCTGGGCTGGCGGTGGGCAAGGCGTCTGGCACGGATTTCGCGACGCCGGGGCTGTATGCCGGCACCGATGGCGCAGGCGGTTTCGCCCTGCTGGCGGGCCGGGTCGGCACGAACGATGCCGCACAGGCACTGGAGATCGGCGCATCGCGCGGCCTGCGCCTGCTGAACGCGCGCCACGCGGTCACTGCCTCGCTGGCCCCGCCCGGGATCGATCTGACCACCAGCCAGACCTACGAGATGCCCGAAGGAACGACCGCCATCACGCTGCAGCTGATGGGCGCCGGCGGCGCGGGCGAGTCGGTCAGCAGCGGCGGTGCCCTGACGCCGGGCGGACCGGGGGGTATGACACGGGTGGAGCTCTGGGACGGCGAAACCTACACCGGCATGTTCTGGGAGTCGCCCGGCGGGCTTGGCGGTGAGACAGGCGTAACGCCGTCAGGCAAGGACGGGCAAAGCTCGGTGTGGGGAGCCGGTGGTGTCGGCGCTTGGGAGAAGACGACATGGATAGCAGGTAGCGAAGGCGGTAGCTACACCTACACCAAGTATCCAGCGGCAGCTGGCAACGGCTTCGGCGCCGGCGGTGGCGCGGGACGGCGGTCGTGGACTGGCACACCTGTCGGACACGGCGGCCGTGCGGCACCGCTGATCGAGATCCAGAACCACGACGTCTCTGCGCTGACCGCGCCGAAGCTGGTCGTCACCATCGGCGCGGCGGGTCAGAAGGCGGGCCAGACGACCAACCCCTACCAGGGCGCCAACGGCAGCACCGGCCGGGTGCGCCTGTTCGCCGAGTTCACAAGCGAAATCCCCGCCGACGTGGTGCCGCTGCAGCCGACCGCGCAGGGCACGTTCGTGAAGCCCGGCAGCAGCGGCACGCTGCAGTCGTTCCCCGACCTTGGCGCCGGGCTGTGGTTCCTGTGGACCACCAACGACACCGGCATCGGCATGCAGGAGATCAACATCACGCCGGAGCAACCGATTCGCATTTGGAACACGCAATACGCGTCGTTCGTGTCGTCGATGACGCCGACCTACCTGACCAGCTCCACCTCTCGGACGATCGCCTACGTCTTCTATTCCATGGGCAGCTGGGGGGGCGCGTGATGCGGCTGTATTTTGACCCCGGCACCGGCGCGCCATTGTTCACCCTGGCGCCTGTGGGCGACATGCCGCGCTGGCCCGCGGGCAGCTGGATCGAGATCGATGCCGTGCCCGAGGGCGAGCTGACCGATTGGCGGGTCGTCGACGGGGAACTGGTACGGGTGTCGATCGAGGGTACGCGCGCCAGCGCGATCGCGACGATCAACGCCGCCGCGGCCCATGTGCGCAGGCTCTACATCACCGAGCTGCCCGGGCAGGAACTGATCTACCAGGAGAAGCGCGCCGAGGCGGTCGCCTATCTGGCCGACGCCGACCCGGACCTTGCCGACTATCCCTTCATCGCCGCCGAGATCGGCGCCACCGCGCCCACCGCTCACGAGGTCGCGCAGGTCTACGTGAACATGGCCGCCCTGCTTCGCGCGGCGGGCGCGGCGCTGGAACACGTGCGCCTGGGAGCGATCGCAGGGGTCGAGGCCGCGGAGACCGAGGCCGAGATCGCGGGGACCCTGACAGCGTTCGACCAAGCGATCGGCCAACTTCAGTAAGGCAGCACACGATGACGTCCAAGCGGAACAGGTCGCAACGAGGAGAAAGACAGTGACCAACCAGAGCGCCAAGCCCAACAATCACTCACGAACGGAGCAACCCACATGACCACCCTGTCCAACGCCGCCCGCAGCGCGGCGGCCGATGCCGTTGTCGACCTGCTGGACGGCGGCACCATCGAGTTCCAGACCGCCGCCGACGCGGTGATCGCCACGCTGAACCTGCCGACGCCGGCCTTTGGCGCCGCCGCCAACGGGGTCGCGACCGCAGTGCAGACGGGCGGAGTGGTCGGCGAGGAGCTGTCAGTCGCGGCGGGCACCGTCACCAAGGCGGTGTTCAAGGCCGCAGGTGGGGCGGTGATTTTCACCGATACGGTCACTGCTGAAGGTGGGGGCGGCGATATCGAGTTTCCCAATCCCTCGTTCGTCGTCGGGGAACCGCTCCGCCTGACCAGCTACACCTACACCCAGCCGGCGAGCGCGTGATGCTGTCGCGCTTTCCGGTTGTAATGCCGCAGTGCGTCGAGGCGGTTCTGGCCGTCGCGGCGGCGCTGCGGCACGTGTCGCAGTCGTCGGGCGACCTGACGTGGCGCGATGTCAACGCCATCCAAGATGGGTTGCACCGCGCCAAGGAGACGACCGCCGCCGCGCTGGCCGAGGGGCAGAAGGCTCCGGCGGCGGCCGAGGCATTCATGGCGTCGATCGGAGGCCCCGCCACGCTGGCAGAGTTCGCGGCGCTGGCCGCCGACATCGAGGCCAAGGCCACCGCGTGGAACGTGCGCCTTGCCGCCGCGCTGGCCGAGCTGACGGCGGACGAGGTGATATTTCTTGGCCACCGGGGCGAGGGCGCGGCGGCGACGCGGCATGTGCAGTACCGGCACTTCCTGCCCGCCCGCGTGGCCGATCCGCTGCGGCAGTCGGACGAGCTGGCGGCTTTGGTCGCGGCCTTCGTCGCCGTCGGGGGCTGATGGACCACCTGGCCGAGATCGATGCGTTGCCGCCCGACGAGGCGCTGCACTACGCGCGTTGCCTGATCGAGGATCTGACGTGGACGCCCCGGCGCGGGCTGGAGCCATGGCCGGGCGTGCGTGTCATGCCAAAATCAGCGGCGCTTTTGTGGCTGCTGGCCAGGCATGAAGGCCAGCCAGTGCCAGCCGAGCGGTGCGAAATTGCGATTTGGGGATATGCGCCGCCTGCGCCAAAATTAGTTAACACCCACGCCAGTCTGCTGCGCCGCCGCATCGTGCAATACGCCACCCTGCGCGGTCACATGGGCACGCTGACGCTGCGCCTGCGCGACGGGGTGCCGCCGCCGTGGAGCGATCATGAAGAGTAACGTCTCCTTCGACGCTCTGATCCGCGCTGGCGCAGAACCGGTTCTGCCGCGCCTCAGCGCGAGGAAGCGCACGCGCGCCGAGATCGTCGCCAGCGCGGCAGTGGTCAGCGACTGGACCGGCGCGTCCAAAACCACAATCACAGACGGCGGCATCGATTACGACGTCTACGAGTTCCCGGCCGGCACGTGGTCGATTACGTTTTCCGATGGTGGTGAAGTCGAGTATCTTATCGTCGGCGGGGCTGGCGGCGGCGGGGCTTCCGCGTTCGGTGGCGGCGGCGGCGGTAGCGCCGCTGACGTTTTGTCCGGGACGGCGTCAGTCGATGCTGTCGAGTACGCCATAACCGTAGGAGCCGGAGGTCCCGGAGGTGTCGCCTCCACAGGAACCGCGGGACAGAATACGACCACACTGGGACTGACCGCAGTATCTGGCGGCTATGGCGCTTATTTAACTAGTTCCGCCGCGATAGATGGCGGCGGCGGCACAGGCCGCGCGAACAACAGTTCAACATATACCGGCGCGGCGCACCCGACATCGTTTTCTGGCGGAGATGGGTGCCTAAACCCCACGATCCAGGAGGAACAGAACGGCGGCGGCGGGCGAGGCGCGGGCGGCAGTGGCACGGACGCAAGCGTGGCAGGGACTGGATCCGCGTCATCGGCTGGTAGCGGCGGTGCGGGGGTTTGGTCCAGCATCACGGGCGCGTCGATAGAATACGGCCGAGGCGGCGGCGGTGGCGCGCGGCGGGAGGGCCGGCAAGGCTCCCCCAACGGCGGTGGTGGCGCTGCCGTAGGTGCGGGCGCTACGCCGGGCTCAGGCGGCGGCGGTGGTGGCGGCGGTGCTGGCGATGACTCAGGGAATGGGGGGAATGGTGCAGACGGCGTCGTCATCCTGCGTGTCGCGGTCTCGGCGGCCAACGACGGCACCGGCGCAGGATCCGCCCCGGCAGCGCAGGGCGCGGGCAATGGCGTTCGCGTGGTGTCTGGCAGCGGCGCGGGCGCAGCGCCCGCCGCGCAGGGCAGCGGCTCCGCAACCCGCGTCGTCTCTGGCGATGGCGCGGGGCAGGCCCCGGCAGCCGTCGGTGCCGGTTCGGGTGCACGGGTCCACGCGGGCAGCGGCGGCGGTGTGGCGCCAGCCGCGCAGGGGTCGGGCACGGCCGCGCGGGTTGGGGCTGCTGACGGCGCGGCGCTGGCCCCGGCGGCACAGGGCACGGGCGCGGCGGTTCGGGTGGGGCTGGGCAGCGGCGCGGGCGTCGCCCCGGCCGCGTTCGGCACCGGATCGTCAGAGGCCGACACCTCTGGCAGTGGTGCCGGCACGGCCCCCGCGGCCGAAGGGTCTGGCGCGGCTGTCAGGGTCGGCGCTGCCGACGGC